>NZ_JBKBWN010000012.1:0-133035 GCF_046314235.1 Anaerobacillus sp. | reverse complement strand
TTAATAGCCTAGTGACGATAGCGAAGAGGTCACACTCGTTCCCATGCCGAACACGATCGTTAAGCTCTTCAGCGCCGATGGTAGTTGGGGGTTTCCCCCTGTGAGAGTAGGACGTTGCTAGACTATTAAATTAATTTGGGGCCTTAGCTCAGCTGGGAGAGCGCCTGCCTTGCACGCAGGAGGTCAGCGGTTCGATCCCGCTAGGCTCCACCATTATAATTTAATGCAATATAATCTTTCAATATGGCGGCGTGGCTCAGCTGGCTAGAGCGTACGGTTCATACCCGTGAGGTCGGGGGTTCGACTCCCTCCGCCGCTACCATTTTAATTTCATATATGATACGGAGGAATACCCAAGTCTGGCTGAAGGGATCGGTCTTGAAAACCGACAGGCGGGTTAAACCGCGCGGGGGTTCGAATCCCTCTTCCTCCTCCATATATACCTGGACCCGTGGTGTAGCGGTTAACATGCCTGCCTGTCACGCAGGAGATCGCCGGTTCGATCCCGGTCGGGTCCGCCATTTTAATTAATTAAATGTTCTTATAAACCGGAGGGGTAGCGAAGTGGCTAAACGCGGCGGACTGTAAATCCGCTCCTTAGGGTTCGGCGGTTCGAATCCGTCCCCCTCCACCATTTATAATTTACTGCCTTTAGGGGCATAGTTTAACGGTAGAACAGAGGTCTCCAAAACCTCCAGTGTGGGTTCGATTCCTACTGCCCCTGCCAATAAAAAAAATATGGCGGTCGTGGCGAAGTGGTGAACGCACCGGATTGTGGCTCCGGCATTCGAGGGTTCGATTCCCTTCGATCGCCCCATTTTTTTCAAAATAAAAACATTAATGGGCTATAGCCAAGCGGTAAGGCAACGGACTTTGACTCCGTCATTCTCTGGTTCGAATCCAGATAGCCCAGCCATTTTAATGCGGAAGTAGTTCAGTGGTAGAACACCACCTTGCCAAGGTGGGGGTCGCGAGTTCGAATCTCGTCTTCCGCTCCAATAAATATATAGTAATATTATATTGAGCATTTAATGCTTGGCGGCATAGCCAAGTGGTAAGGCACGGGTCTGCAAAACCCTTATCCCCCGGTTCGAATCCGGGTGCCGCCTCCAAGAGCTCATATAAGTCTTTCGTTATGCCGGGGTGGTGGAATTGGCAGACACACAGGACTTAAAATCCTGCGGTAGGTGACTATCGTGCCGGTTCAAGTCCGGCCCTCGGTACTTTAATATAATAAAATGCGCCCTTAGCTCAGCGACGAGCATTTTCATCGTCGATTAGGCTACGAGTTGTTTCGACGCAGTAAGCATCGAAGCTTGGCGAATAGAGGAAGAAAAAGGATGCTACAGAGCGAAACATCGTCCGTAAGCGTCTTGAAAAGCCTCATTGATAACACAACATGCGCCCTTAGCTCAGCTGGATAGAGTATTTGACTACGAATCAAAAGGTCGGGAGTTCGAATCTCTCAGGGCGCACCATTGCTACAACGTCGAGTAAGCTTCTAAGCAGCAATGCGACGAGGACCTACTGGACCGCAGGAGCAAACTGTTAATACTGTTCGGGAAGTGGCTCAGCTTGGTAGAGCACCTGGTTTGGGACCAGGGGGTCGCAGGTTCAAATCCTGTCTTCCCGACCATTTATTTTAAAGATGCGGGTGTAGTTTAGTGGTAAAACCTCAGCCTTCCAAGCTGATGTTGTGAGTTCGATTCTCATCACCCGCTCCAAACCTACTGCCCCGAATTGTCATCATCGCTGGTTTGCGACGAGGACCAACGGACCGCAGGAGCACACTACTATATATCACAATATAAACTAAGTTAGTTGATATTGCGACGAGCAAACGAAGTGGCGCAGGAGCACAATACCGAATAGTACGACTTAATTCATGTTATATGTAATGCGACGAGCATGTGAAATGACTACTATAGGGAAAATAATATTTTACTAATTGTATGGGCCTATAGCTCAGCTGGTTAGAGCGCACGCCTGATAAGCGTGAGGTCGGTGGTTCGAGTCCACTTAGGCCCACCATACTAATTCATATTCCACAGTAGCTCAGTGGTAGAGCTATCGGCTGTTAACCGATCGGTCGTAGGTTCGAGTCCTACCTGTGGAGCCATTTTTTAATTGGGGAAGTACTCAAGAGGCTGAAGAGGCGCCCCTGCTAAGGGTGTAGGTCGTGTGAGCGGCGCGAGGGTTCAAATCCCTCCTTCTCCGCCAGTTGCAACATAAATAAATGGCCCGTTGGTCAAGCGGTTAAGACACCGCCCTTTCACGGCGGTAACACGGGTTCGAATCCCGTACGGGTCACCAAGTATTTTAATAGGTTTATTTGTAGAAAAAAACAAGATATTCCTTGAATTAACGTCGAGTTGTTTCGACGCTTATGCTTCATAGTGTTACTAGAAGATGAGGAAACAGGGTCTACCTAGAATAAGCTTCATCAATACTTCGGAGGATTAGCTCAGCTGGGAGAGCACCTGCCTTACAAGCAGGGGGTCGGCGGTTCGAACCCGTCATCCTCCACCATTATTAACTTCTTAGCAGCATCGTAGGTACTCTTTACCTAAGAGTTCATGTGTACTAGCTTATTGGAAATTTATAATCTGCCGGCCTAGCTCAATTGGTAGAGCAACTGACTTGTAATCAGTAGGTTGGGGGTTCAAGTCCTCTGGCCGGCACTCTTTGTTTGTTAATTGTACTTCAGTACATTTTTTTATTTTAGGAGCCATTAGCTCAGTTGGTAGAGCATCTGACTTTTAATCAGAGGGTCGAAGGTTCGAATCCTTCATGGCTCACCAAAGTTTTTTGCATTGCAAAGTAACTTTTCATATGCGGGTGTGGCGGAATTGGCAGACGCGCTAGACTTAGGATCTAGTGTCATTGACGTGGGGGTTCGAGTCCCTTCACCCGCACTATAAAAAAGCTTCCTTAATTTAAAGGAAGCTTTTTTATTAAATAAAGTTTATCAATTAATTGAAACCTTCAAGAGTATAGAAATCTCTAAACAAGAAGCGTGCTTTGCATTACTTTAGTTATTAAGGTAATATTTTAATTGGTTTAATGCTTACTAGTTTCTTGAGAGCGGGATTTTTACCCAGTATCAGTCCTGAGACTAGGATTCAATTTTTAACAGTAAAAAATTCCTAAAGTTTGAAACTTTTTGTAATGAGTGGCGTATATAAATTTGAAGTCAAAAAAATTTTGGAGGTTTATAATGATTAAAAGTTTAAAAGTAGTAGGAGTAGCCTTGGTTTTTCTTTTCTTATTGTCAGCTTGTAGTGACGAGGTAGCTACAAATTTAACTGATGCTGAGGATGTACTGAAGCAATCATTAGTGGCAATGGAAAAGTTGGATAGCTACTCAATGACTATGGAAAGTGATCAAACAATGACCATCAATGATACTGAAACAATTAACATGATTATGAAAATTGAATCAGATATGACATTAGACCCGATGGCGTTTTATCAAAAGCTTTCTTTAGAAAGTGACATGGAGTTTATGGGAACGTATGAAACTGAAATGTATTTAGTTGGTGATCAAATGTATATGTTTGAGCCAATGATGAATGAATGGATGGAACTACCAATGGATATGGTGGAAGAAATGGGTAGTCTATCTGAAATGCAGTTAAGTCCTGATCAACAATTATTAATGCTGCGTAATTTTGTTGAAGATATTAAATTGTCTGAGAGTGGAAATGAGTATGTGTTAAAGCTTGTTGGGGAAGGGTCAAAGTTCATGGAACTTGCTGAATTCTTTGGTGGAGCTGGCGGTGAACTAGGAGGAATGTTAGAATTTTTCTCTGAGCTCGAACTAAATAAAATAGAATATGAGATTTTTATCGATAAAACAACTCTTTACCAAACAAAGCTGAATATGTCGCTTGATATGAATTTGGCTATGGAAGGTGAAACGGTTCATACAATCCAATCAATGAAAGCAACGATTCACGGTTATAATGAAGTTGGCGAGATAAAACTTCCTGAAGAAGTGTTGAATTAATTTTATGAGGACATCTACTAATCTAGTAGATGTCTTTTTCTGTGTGACTTTCTTCAAGTCGTTTATAAGGGAGCCATCTATACAGGAATGAGGTAGCTGTAGAAAGGATGAAAATCTGCTGACATATCCATTATGGGTTAAGACGGCAAGCATATAGATATTTCTATTGTTCATAAATTAACAAAGATTTTTATAAAGGTGTGAGGTTGGTCACTGAATTTGCTATTTAGTTTTTTTATAATCAAGTATTGTGTTACTTGAAGGGACTGTTGATAACATGTATAAACCATCACGTTTTAACGTTATTACTAATACGGATACTAATGAACTAATTGTATATAACAGCTATACGGGGGCAATTGCCCTATTTGATGAAAAAGAGGGAGAGGAAGTATGTCATTTATTAAGGAACGAAACTGTAACTGAAGCGCCTTTACTTGGAGATCTAGTTGAGCAAGGCTTTTTAGTCGATGAAGTCGTTGATGAAAAAAAGCGAGCGACTTTTTTACACCAAACATTAAATCGTAAGGATTCTTTACACTTAGTTCTTCTCCCAACCGAAGCGTGTAATTTTCGCTGTACATATTGTTATGAAGATTTTCCGCGTGGAAAAATGACTGAAAACGCCAAGCAAGGCTTGAAAAACTATATCCAAAAAGAGGGGAGATTTTTGCAACAATTAACTGTAAGTTGGTTTGGTGGTGAACCTCTATTAGGCTATGATGTGATAGATGAGCTTTCAGAAGTATTCTTGCAGGTAGCAAGGGAGTACAACATTAATTATTCTGCTGAAATCGCTACAAATGGGTATTTGTTAACAAAGGAAAAGTTTGAGAGACTTTTACAATGTGGGATTCGTCAATTTATGGTTACAGTTGATGGAGAAGAGGAAGAGCACAACAAGCGACGTAGTCTAGCAAATGGCGAAGGCTCTTTTAACACCATAATAGAAAATCTTACAAACATTAAAGATGTTACAGGTGATTTTGAAATTACCATTCGTACCAATTTTGATGAAGAAAGTTTGGAAACGATTCCTGCATTTATTTTGCAGATGAAGCATTTGTTTTCGGATGACCAAAGGTTCAAAGTATATTTCCGTCCAATAGCTCGTTGGGGTGGGAAAAACGACGATTGTCTATCAATATGTGACCAAAGAACTGTAGATCAGAAGATTTGGGAGTTTAGTGAGTTAGCGATTAGTGAGGGAGTACCGATGAGTTCGCTGGTAGCAGGCTCTTTACAACCAACAGCCTCTGTTTGTTATGCAGCAAAACCAAATTCATTTATTGTAGCAAGTGACGCTAGTATATATAAGTGCACATTGGCTTTTGACGACGATGATAACAAACTTGGTAACTTAAGTGAGGATGGAACACTTCATTTGGATTACGATAAGTTGGCAAAATGGACTCTTTCAGGTGAAGAGACGGATGAAAATTGCCAAGCTTGTTTCTTTCGTCCTGCTTGTCAGGGAAATCATTGCCCGTATTATCGTAAGGCAACGGGAAATCGGCCATGCTCTCATGAGAAGAGACAAATTAAGAAGGTCTTACAGTTAATTGTACAGGAAAGTGCAAGAGCTTAGGAACGGATATTTGAGGCTTGTAGCCTAATACATTTTAATAGGGAGGTGACAAAATGAAGGTTATTCAACAAGGGATCTCTCCAGTATCAGCAACAACAAAGAGTCAAGTCGTAAAATCTGTCCCAGGAAGCTTCAGATAGTATTAAAAAATGGCTTTATAGTAGGAAGGGATGTCCCAATAACCAAGAATAGACTTGGTCTTGGGACATCCCTTATTCGTTAAACGTAGCACTAGTTAAAAAGATTAATCTTGATTTAGATTTGTTATCTCGTTTGCCCAATTCAAGGCATGATTGTAACAAGTAGTCAAATCTGACGGCGTAAAATTGTTAGAGTATGAGTTTAACTTTTCCCAATTAGCCTGTTCTGTTGCCTCAACAATATCAATAAGAGTACGTAATTCATTTTCTTCTTTTAACAATGCGCTTTTAACAGTGGTGGAAAGCGGAAGTGTTTTTAATATCGTTTCCATAGGTCTTTGTAAAATTGTATCTAATAATGAAAACATGCCTAACATAAAACATTCTGCTTTACGATTTTCTCCGTAAAGTTTTACCCCCAACAATTCAGTAAATTTCCCACGAAATAAGGATTGAGAGATAATTTCTTCTGCCAATGTTGAGTTAAGCTGCTGTTCTTTAAGAGAAATAATCGTTAACCATCGCATTAGTTCGTTTAAACCTATAATAACAATTGCTTGTTTAATAGATGTTACTTTTACCCGTGTGGCATAAGCAGCGTTGTTAACGATTTTCAAAATCTTGTAAGACAAGGGCAGGTCATGCTCAATTAAAGAAGTAATTTTATTAATGTCAGGTTCATCGCTTGTTAATTCATTTAAAATTCTTATGTAACCATATGAATGAAAAGGGATATCAGTAGTAGAGACAATGATAGGCTTGCTGAAGAAATAGCCTTGAAAGAAATCGTATCCTTCATTAAGCGCAATCTCAAAGTCAGCCCTTGTCTCAACTTTTTCTGCTAATAATTTTGCATTATAATATTTTGCGATTTTATTTATCGCTTCTCTTTGCTTCTTAGATGATAAAAGGAAATCAACCTTTATGATATCAGCGTATGGAAGTAAAGATTTGTTCAAGTCATTCAAAAGAAAATCGTCTAAGGCAATTGTGTAACCAAGGGTTTTTAATTCGGCTACTACAGCTATGACCTCCGCATCACCCTCTACATCCTCTAAAATTTCAATGATAATGTTGTCAGGAGAAAAGAGGCAAGGGACTTTTTTTAAGAGAAGATTCCTTGTAAAATTAATAAATAATTTTTTTCCTTTTGATAACTTTTCACTTTCGAAACCTATAAAGCTATTAAACAATAGTTCTGTTGTCGCAACATCACCATCAATTTCAGTAAATGCATTTTTTTTACTATTACGATATAAAAGTTCATAACCAATTATATCTTCGTCTCTCGTTAAAATTGGTTGCCTTGCTACAAAAATGTCCATTTTCCACCTCGTGAGCCTATAATTCAAAGTTGTATACTTATGTTAATATATCGTTAATATTTTATGTAAGACCAAATTTGAGCTATCTAAGAGAACATCAATCGTTGCAAGATCACCATCAATTTCAGAGAAAGTATTATTGCTGCTATCACGATATAAAAGCTCATAGCCAATAATTTCCTCTGACTTTGAAAATATTGGCTGTCTCGCAACCAAAACATCCATGTTCACACCTCTAAGTCTTTAGTATTAACTATATTTTACCATATTAAGGTGAAAAGTAATGCTAATTATTTAATAACCACTAAAATTATTAAACTATTATTAACGAGAATTGTCTAGTTAATTAAAACAAATATGTCAAATTTATGAAGTTGTTCCGAGAAACGAAACTAATCGTTGGTATGGCCGTATAATTAGTAGGAAATGAGATTATAGCCTAAAGGAGATGGGTTCGATGGAACTGCTTGAAATAAACTGGGCATTAGTTGCCCCGATTATTGTTATTCAATTCATATTAATGGTCATTGCTCTAATTGATTGTGTAAAAATTGAGAAAACAAATGGTTCAAAAGTCATGTGGTTTCTGATTATTGTTCTTATTCAAATATTTGGACCGATTGCTTACTTTCTATTTGGAAGGAGAGTAGATTAATGAGTCTAGTTACGATTACTGGCTTAACAAAGAAGTTTAGTACTAATACGGCGGTACGTGATTTGACCTTAGAACTTGAAAAAGGACTTTGTACTGCTTTACTTGGACCGAATGGAGCAGGGAAAACAACAACATTAAGTATGTTGGCGGGGATTATGAAACAGACAACGGGGAAGATCACTTTTTCCGGTGTTGTTGGGAATGATTTTCGGAAATACATCGGTTATTTACCTCAATATCCTGTTTTTTATGGCTGGATGACAGGAAAGGAGTATTTACAGTACGTTGGTCAACTTGGAGATTTATCAAAGCGGGAAGCGGCAACAAAAGCAGACGAGCTTTTGGAACTGGTTGGTATTGCAGAGGCCAAAAACCGAAAGATCACTGGATATTCTGGTGGTATGAAGCAACGTTTAGGGATTGCCCAAGCGTTAATTAATGACCCGCAGTTACTCATTTTAGATGAACCAGTATCAGCACTTGATCCCATCGGTCGTAGAGAAGTGTTAACGTTGATGAAGCAATTAAAAGAAAAAACTACGATTTTATTTTCAACACATGTTCTCCATGATGCCGAAGAAATCTGTGATTATATTTATATTATTAAAGATGGTGAGCTTGCTATTAATGGTACACTTGAACAATTGCAAAGTGAACATCAACAGCCAACGATATATATTGAAGGTGAAGTCGAACTAGGTGAGTGGCTTGAAAAAATCGAGCAATTTTCGTTTGTATCGGAGTTAGTTACTAATAATCCGAAAACACTAACTCTTACAGTTTTAGATGTAGAAACAGCTAGAAGAGAACTATTAAACTTTTTTGGGAGTTTAAATGTCCCTATCCGTAAGTTTGAATTAGTTCGTACCTCATTAGAAGATCTGTTCTTAAAGGTGGCGAAAAAATGACACAATGGCTGATATTATTTTTTAAAGAGCAAAAAGAAATGCTAAAAAATTATAAATGGATTTGGGTACCGCTCGTTTTTATGGTTTTAGGAGTCATGCAACCAGTTTCCTCTTATTATCTTCCTGAAATATTAGAAAAGGTTGGTGGTTTACCAGAAGGTGCAGTCTTTGAAATTCCAGTACCGACTGCCCAAGAAGTGTTAGTGTCAATCTTAGGACAATATTCTCAGCTCGGTATTTTAATTTTAGTATTAGCGACAATGGGAATTGTATCGAGTGAACGGAGCTCAGGTTCATTTGTAATGATCTTGGTAAAACCGGTGTCATTCACCTCTTATATAACGGCGAAATGGGCAAGTATATCTTTATTCGCGATTACAAGTCTTTTACTAGGCTATCTTTTTGCTGCATACTATACTTACATATTGATGGGCAAATTCGCTTTTATTGATATGCTATTAGGCGTTGGAGTTTATGCGATTTGGCTGACCTTTATTATGACAGTTGTTCTCTTGTTTAGCTCATTTTTGAAGAGTATCGGGGCGATTGCCTTTTTATCGCTAGGATCAACAATGTTACTCTCAATTTTAACTGGTCTTTTTCAAAAATGGTTGTACTGGAGTCCAGCACGATTATCAACACATAGTCATTCAATCATCATAACTGGTAGTGGTGCTGACTATTTTTGGTTAAGTTTACTTGTGACAGTTGCAATAATTGCCGCACTGTTACTATTAACGATTAACATCTTTAAACGAAAAGAACTGGTAAGCTAATCAGTTTTTGAAAATCAGGTTAAGTTAGTTTTCGTAAGGGTATGATGTTTTTAAACCTTTAAAGGTTTAATTTTTGTTTAGATTAGCTACGTGAAACTTGATGATATGAAAGGTGGAATAGAATGAGGGGAGTAATTGACAGGTTTGTTGATGGAAAATGGGCGGTTATCCTTGTGGGGGAAGAGGAGACTGAATACAATGTCCAGGTAGAACAGCTACCAATGAACGTTAAAGAAAGTAGTGTTGTTCAAGTGGATATTGTCAACGGAGCCGTTGTGAAAGTAGCGTTGTTAGAGGACGAAACGATAAATCAACAAGCTAACATTTCTAAGAAGATGGAAATGTTAAAGGCAAGAAAACGAAGTAATTTTAAGCGGGAATAAAATAATCCTGAAGAGGCTGATTCGGTGGTCATTGAAAAACGACTTTTGGGCTCAGCCTCTTCTTTTTATTGAAGTTATCTCGACTCATATACATAGCCTTTTTATATAGGATGTTCCAATTTTCTAGATTAGAATATTTATTTTCAGTTTATTTAGACAAATCCCAATAATTACTCTATAATTTAATTACTGTATTTAGAAAGGAATGTGATGTTAATGCCTTCAGTAGAAAGCTTTGAGTTAGATCACTATCTTGTGAAAGCCCCTTATGTTCGTCACTGTGGGACACATAATGTTGGCAAGGATGGTGTTGTAAAAAAGTTTGATATCCGTTTTTGTCAGCCGAATAAACAGGCGATGCATCCTGAGGTCATTCATACGTTAGAGCACTTGCTAGCGATAAATATTCGACGATTTACAGAGGGGTATGAACACTTTGATGTGATCGACGTTTCACCAATGGGCTGTCAAACCGGCTTTTACTTAATCGTCAGCGGTGATCCTTCTGTTGATGAAATCATTGATGTGATGGACGCGGCCTTAACGTACAGTCTTGACATCGAAGTCGTTCCAGCCGCAACAGAAAAAGAGTGTGGCCAAGCGAAACTCCATGATCTAGATGGAGCCAAAAGATTTATGAAGCATTGGTTAAATCACGATAAAGACACGTTACGAACTGTATTTTAGTTATAGAAAAAGGAGGCTGTCCCAAAGCAATGTATCAGTCACTTTGTCTACTATAAATAGATCGTGTACAAACCTACACTTCTATCTGATAGTAGACAAGGTGCACTGAAATATATGGGATAGCCTCAACTTTTTATTGTTTAGAAAACTACACAAAAATGACATATTTTTAAAGATTGCAAACAATTAAATTTTAAAACTAATAAAACTGTATTAAATTAAGTTAATGCTTAAACTTTCAACTTTAAAATAACTAAGTAGAAAAAAATACTATATAAATGTAGGGATTAGCTACACTAAACTGTTAAATGCTACAAAATATAGTTGTTGAAAAGTGAATAGTTTGGTATAAATATAATAAGTAATCGCTTACAAACTTATGTGTTTGTAAATTAAAATGGTAATTTATTGCTGTTTTACGTTTACTAGATTGTAACAATTTATTTATGGGTTTGACCTTGCAATCATACCCTGAAAGGAAAATCACCTGTTTCCTTCCTGTGAATTTTGAAGAATAATGATCACATACTTGAGAGGAGGATAGCATCAAGAAAGATTTTTCAACCCTCAACTATCATCAAAAACGCTAGAAACATAGTCTTGTAGTTAAGCTAATGTAAGCAAGTTTTCTGCCGATTCGTCGAAAAGAGAATCGTCAACTACATCATGAAAAAGTAAGTGAATTACTGAACTTACTCTCCCGCAATGGCTATCTAAATTGATTGGTAGCACGAAATTACAAATGATTTATAACTTCCGAAATGATCTCAAAGCAGCAACTTTTAAAATTAAATAAGGTAAGTATACGTGAGGAGTGTGAGGCAATGCATATAGTCGTTTGTATTAAGCAGGTACCAGATACAAAGATTATTAAAGTTAACCCAAAAACGAACACGTTAGACCGCTCTAGCGCACCAGCAATCCTAAATCCATATGACGCTCATGCCGTTGAAGAAGCTGTTCGGTTAAGACAAATTCATGGAGGGAAAGTTACAGTCCTATCTATGGGCCCACCACAAGCTGTCAATGCCATTAAAAAATGTATAGAAATTGGTGCTGATGAAGGTGTACTTATTTCTGACAGAGCCTTTGCAGGAGCAGACACATTAGCGACAAGTTATGCTTTAACTAAGGCAATCGAAAAAATCCAGAAACAAGAACCGATCTCTTTAGTTTTATGCGGTAAGCATGCGATTGACGGAGACACTGGTCAAGTAGGACCTGGAATTGCCCGTCGGATGTCAATACCACCAATTACAAATGTCATTCAAATTGAAAAAGTGGATGTGAAGGAAGGTAAGGTTGAAATTCGTCGTAAAATTGAAAACGGTTACGAGATTATTCAATCAGAGACTCCTTGTCTACTAACAGTAGAAAAAGAGATAAACGAGGTATCATATTCACCTCTACCGAATATGATTAAAGCTGCTAGATATAAGCCGACTGTTTGGACAGTAGGAGACCTTGATGATGTTGATATGAGTCAACTTGGTTTGAAAGGTTCACCAACGATTGTTGGGAAAATGTGGCCGCCTGCTAAGAGTAAAGGAGCAATGCTAATTGAGGGCGATGCTAAATCGCAAGTGAGACAGCTTGTTTCAGCTATTCTTGAGAAACGTGAGCTTTTTGAACAGAAAGGCGGTAGGTAATATGAATATTGAGGAGTACAAAGGCGTCTGGGTATTTATTGAGCAAATTGAAGGTAACGTTGTTGGTGTATCGTTAGAATTACTTGGTGCAGGTCGTGCGTTAGCTGACAAGCTTGGAGTAGATCTTTGCGGAGTACTATTAGGTCATAACATCAGAGAAATTCCTTCCCAACTTTTTGAATATGGGGCTGACAAAGTATACATGATTGATGACCCTATTCTAGACAAATATCGCTCAGAAACGCATATGACAGCAGTTGGGGATCTTGTTCGTAAATACAAGCCGGAAATATTTTTGTATGGTGCAACTGCAAATGGTAAGGATTTAGCAAGTGCGGTAGCGACAGAAGTCATGACAGGTCTTACTGCCGATACAACGATGCTTGATATTGATTTAGATAAACGTTTATTTGAAGCGAGTCGTCCAGCTTTTGGTGGTAACATCATGGCAACGATCCTTTGTAAAAAACATCGTCCGCAAATGGCCACTGTTCGTTCTAAAGTCATGAAAGCGCTAGAGCCACAACCAGGTCGAACCGGTGAAGTGATTGAAGAGACAATTACGTTAAAAGAAGAAGATTTAAAGACAAAGGTTTTACAAATTGTTCGTGACACGAGCAAAAAAGTAAACTTAGCCGACGCAGAAATTATTGTTGCAGCAGGTAAAGGCGTAAAGGATGCAAATGGATTTAAACTTGTGTCTGATTTAGCGGATGTCCTAAATGCTACAGTTGGAGCGAGTCGTGACGTTGTTGAAGCAGGGTTAATCGGCCATGATTATCAAATTGGCCAAACTGGTGAAACAGTGACACCGAAACTTTATTTTGCCATTGGTATTTCTGGGGCTGTTCAGCATGTTGTTGGAATGAATAACTCTGAAACAATTGTAGCCATTAATACCGACCCAGAAGCGCAAATTTTTAATGCTGCCCATTATGGTATAGTTGGAGACCTTTTTGAAATTGTCCCGATGCTAATTGAAGAATTTAAAGCCGCATTAAAAGAAGTTGGAGGTGTGAAAGCTCATGTCTGAAAAATTTGATGTAATCGTCGTAGGTGCAGGTCCAGCAGGTGCAGCATGTGCCAATATATGTGCTCAAAACGGACTAAAGGTCTTAATGATTGAACGTGGTGAATATCCAGGATCGAAGAATGTAATGGGAGGTATTTTATACCGAAAGCAAACGGAAGAAATTGTTCCAGAATTTTGGAAGGAAGCTCCTATTGAGAGACCAGTCGTAGAACAACGTTTTTGGTTACTAGAAAAAGAATCAATGGTGTCTATGGGTTACAAAGGAAAGGAATGGGCGCAAGAACCATACAATAACTTCACTGTTCTACGTGCTCAGTTTGACCAATGGTTTGCAAAGAAAGCTGTTGAGCAAGGAGTTCTTTTAATTAATGAAACAGTCGTTTTAGAATGTATTCAAGAAGACGGAAAAGTTGTCGGTGTCCGTACTGATCGCCCTGATGGAGACATTTATGCTGATGTTGTCGTTTTAGCTGATGGCGTAAATTCACTGCTTGCTAAATCACTTGGTTTCCACAAAGAATTTAAACCTGACCAAGTAGCACTTTGTGCGATGGAAGTATTGAACATGCCAAAAGGAAAAATTAATGATCGCTTTGGCTTAGAAGGAAATGAAGGTTGTTCAGTTGAAATTTTTGGGGATGCCACGCAAGGACAGTTAGGGACTGCGTTTTTGTATACAAATAAAGATAGTATAAACATTGGTGTTGGTACAACTCTTTCAGGTATGATTCGTGCCAAGGTTAAGCCTTATGAACTATTAGAGTACGTGAAAAACCATCCAATGATTCGTCCTTACATTCATGATGGCGAACCTGCTGAATATTTAGCACATTTAATTCCTGAAGGTGGTTACTATGCAATTCCAAAGTTAACAGGCAACGGTGTCTTGGTTATTGGAGATGCAGCCCAACTAGTAAATGCTATACACCGTGAAGGATCTAACATGGCAATGGCTTCAGGTAAAATGGCTGCAGAGGCAATTGTTAAAGCGAAGGCTAAGAAGGACTTTTCAGAAGTTGGTTTAGATTCTTATCGCACGAGCATTTATGATAGCTTTATCGGAAAAGACTTAAAGAAATACAAGGACCTTACTCATACGTTTGAAGCAAATCCTCAATACTTAAATGAGTATATCCCATTAATGAATCGTGCTGCTAGCCAATTCTTTACGATTGACGGGACACCTAAGCGAGAAAAGCAAGCAAAAATCATGCAATCTTTCACAGCAGGCCGAGGTAAGTTTGGGGTCGTTAAAGATATGTATCAAGCTTGGAAGGTGATGAAATAATGGCTAAAACAATTGAGGAAAAACAATATCTCGTCCGTTATAAAGCAGACAAGAAGTCTCACTTAACGATTTTAAACCATGATAAATGTGCTACTGAATGCGAAGGTCAAATTTGCACGTTATTCTGTCCTGGTGATGTATATAAATGGGAAGGTGACAGAATGTTTGTCGGATACGAAGGCTGTCATGAGTGTGGAAGCTGCCGTATCGGATGTCCAAACGATAATATTAAATGGGAGTATCCAAAAGGCGGTCACGGTATTGTCTTCCGCTTAGCCTAATGGATTACAATTGAAAAAATGCTATGAACCTCAAGGAACCGCGAATTCCTTGGGGTTTCTTTATACTTGAGGGGTAAATTTATATAAAATAAACACCTAAGTAGTAGTGGGATATGCTCTAACATAAAAAAACATAAACCACTTTACACTGTCATTATAGTGTAAAATATGGGGGTTTGCCAAATAAAATGCACGCTATTTTTTTAAAAAAATCCAGGAGAAGGCGTTATATGCCTTCAAAATTTCTTTCAACTGACCTAGAGCTACTTCGTTAGATTCTACGGTTGGTATACAATTAATAACATCTCTTAGATATTTTTTACAAACAGGTTAGAGTATATTTACTTTTTAAGTTTCAGAATAATAAAAAACATTCTCGTTATTAGATAAAATTATGGTATGATAGTTTGCATAAAAATTATTTAATAAGTGAATTAACATGTGAACTTGAGAACTTAAGAAATTGTTATGGTTTATTTTAAGGGGGACTTTTCTTGGACGGTAAAGAGCTAGAAATATTACAGCTAATTGAACAAAATGCGAGGATGTCAGCTGAGACATTGGCTAAAATGGTCGATTTGACTGTTGCAGAAACTGAAGAGATTATTAAAGAGCTAGAAGAGCAGAAAGTAATACTAGGGTATTCAGCTGTTATAGACTGGACAAAGATCACTGAAACAGAAACAGTAACTGCAATGATTGATGTAAAAGTAACACCAAAACGAGGAGTAGGCTTTGACGATGTTGCTGAGCGAATTTATCGCTTTCCAGAAGTTAGAGCACTTTATTTAATGTCTGGTGCTTATGATTTGGCTGTTGTTATCGAAGGGAAAACGATGCAAGAAGTTGCAAAGTTTGTCTCGCAGAAACTATCAACCATAGATTCAGTTATTTCTACAACGACACATTTTCAGTTAAAAAAATATAAACATGATGGTGTTGTGTTTAGTGATGGTGAAGAAGATCAGAGGATTGTGATTACACCATGAAATCTAGCACTAGAACATCAAAGCTTGTAAACGAAATTCCACCTTCAGGAATTCGTAAATTTTTTGATTTAGCATCATCAATGGATAATATCATCTCCCTTGGGGTCGGTGAACCTGATTTTATAACACCTTGGGCTGTTCGTGAAGCTTGTATATCTTCCCTTGAAAGAGGCTATACATCGTATACAGCTAATGCAGGCTTATTAGAGCTTAGAGTGGAAATTGCAAAATATATGAATAAACAGTTTCAATTAGCATATCAACCAAAAGATGAGATTATCGTCACGGTAGGAGCGAGCGAGGCTCTTGATATTGCTTTACGGGCGATCATAGATCCTGGAGATGAAATCATTGTTGTTGAACCGACATTTGTTTCCTATGCTCCATTAGTCACTCTTGCTGGTGGCAAGGCAGTACCGGTAGGAACCACAGTTGAGACTAACTTTCGGCTACTTCCTGAACAACTAGAAAATGCTATCAGTCCAAATACGAAGGCGATTATGCTTAGCTTTCCAAACAATCCAACAGGTTCAACAATGACCGAAGCTGAGCTGCGAGGGATTGCTAAAATCGTTGAAAAATATGACTTGCTTGTTATTTCAGACGAAATATATGCTGAAATGACCTATGATCATACACATTCAAGCATTGCTAATATAGAAGGAATGAGAGATCGGACCATCTTAATCTCAGGATTTTCAAAGGCATTTGCGATGACAGGCTGGAGATTAGGGTTTGTAACAGCTCCTAGTGATATTACGAGTGCGATGTTAAAAATTCATCAATATACGATGATGTGTGCCTCAACAATGGCCCAACATGCGGCGATTGAAGCACTCCAAAATGGTATGGATGACGTGGAAAAAATGGTGCAAAGCTATAAGCAACGTCGAAATTATTTTGTGAAATCATTTGACGAGATCGGACTTCCTTGCCACGTACCAGGTGGAGCTTTTTATGCATTCCCATCAATTAAAAATACGGGATTAACCTCAGAACAGTTTGCTGAGCAGCTACTTCTAACAGAACGGGTCGCTGTAGTCCCAGGCCATGTCTTTGGTCTTGGTGGTGAAGGGCATATTCGCTGTTCCTATGCGACCTCATTAGATAATTTAAAAGAAGCAGTAACTAGAATTGATCGATTTTTGCAGAGCCTATAATTACCTAAAGCGGTTAGTGTAAAAGCTAATCGTTTTTTTATTTTTAGATGGTGTTTTTGTTAAATATAAAAAAAGAAGAAACTCGTAAAAGTTTCTTCCTAAATAGGGGGAATACTAAATTGTATACTTTCATATCTTTTCCAAAAAATATGTATTCCAATCAGTATTTTATAAAAAAACAATTAATTTTCTTGTTGTGGGATGTTTTTCTAACTTACGTTTGTTCTTTTAAGTTCTATTAGGTATAGTAACTAAGAGAAGAAAACAACGGATTGAAAGGTGATACAATGGAAAATGGATTTACGCAGTTTGAAATCGCTCCTTTTTTACAAAAAGGATTAGAGAAAATGAATATTACAACACCAACACAAATACAAAGTGAAGCAATCCCACAAATATTAGCTGGGAACAATGTTGTGGGGAGATCAAAAACAGGTTCGGGAAAAACATTAGCCTATCTTCTGCCTTTATTATCTGGCATGGATGAATCGAACAAGGAACTTCAAGGTATCGTACTGGCACCAACTCATGAATTAGCGATGCAAATTTTCCGTGTCATGGAAGAGCTTGTCGCAGGCACAAGTTTTAATATTGATGTGTTTATTGGTAGTGCCAACATAAAAAGGCAACTTGACAAACTGAAAAAACAAAAGCCGCAAATCATTGTTGGGACTCCAGGACGCATTTTAGAGTTAGCTCAACAAAAGAAGTTGAAAATTCATCAATGTAAGATGGTTGTAGTAGATGAGGCAGATCGCATGCTACAGGAAAGGGAAACGAGACAATCGTTCGTAGAAATTTCTAAACGAATGGATAAGGACGCAAAATACATGTTTTTCTCAGCGACAATTCCTGGTAACTTACTCGAAGATATTGAAACCCTCATTCGATCAACAGTTACCCTCGTTTCCAGTGATGAAAAATTAGAAACTGAAAAAGTAGAGCACGCATTTTTAAAGTGTGAGGATCGTGAACGTATTGATGTCGCAAGAAGGCTAGTACATAGTTTAAATATTAAACGAGGTATTATCTTTGTTAACCATTTAGATAAAGTGGCTGAAACAACAGAGAAATTTCAATTTAAGGGGATGAAGGTTGCTGCGTTATCAAGTGATAGCGATAAACACGAACGGGCAAAAGTATTACAGCAGCTACAAACAGGAGAAATAGAAATTGTTGTTGCTTCAGATGTCGCGGCAAGAGGACTTGATGTTGATGACGTCACACATATTATCAACATACACCCACCTGTCAACGAAGACGCCTATGTTCATCGTGCTGGAAGAACAGGAAGGATGGGGAAAAAAGGAGTAGTCATTACTCTCGTGACCCATAAAGAATTTTTCATCATTGATAAATTTCAAAAGAAATTGCGAATTAAAATGAATGAAAAAGAACTTGCATTTGGGAAGTTTACGGATAAGTAACGAACACAATATCAAAAAATGGTGCTAACCAAATGTTAGCACCATTTTTTTGATGAATGAAAAAATTCCTAAAGCATGTAAAAAAACAAAAATGATCGCAACGGGTGTTACATATCGAATTAAAAAATACCAAAGTTTAAACAATTGATAGGGAACCGACGATCCTTGGGAGATTTCTTTATAAAGTATTTCTTTTGGTATTTTATTTCCCACGAATAGCGCGATCAATAGTGCGCCTAGTGGTAGAAATATATTGCTTACTAAAAAATCCATAAGGGAAAAAAATGTTAGTCCAAATATCAGCGAGTTTTCTAATAAACCAAATGAAAGTGCTGAAGGAATTCCTAACGTAAAGATGATAATACCTGATGTCCAAGCCATTTTCCTACGGGTATCATTACTTCCCTTCGTAAGTGAGGCAACAATGATCTCTAATAATGAGATTGCTGATGTGATCGTGGCAAACAATAGTAAAGCTAAAAACAACACGAGAAAGAGAGTACCGAATGCCATTTCATTAAAAACTGCTGGTAATACTGTGAAGATCAAACTTGGGCCTTCAGTTGGTTCGAAGCCCAAAGCAAAAACGGCTGGGAAGATCGCGAGGCCGGCCAAAATTGAAATTAAAATGGTTAACCCAACGACTGAAAACATTGATCGCGGTAGACTTTCACCTTTTTGTAAATAGGAACTATATGTAACCATTGTTGATATACCTAGACTTAATGCAAAAAATGCTTGTCCTAAAGCAAATAATATCGTTTCAGAACTAACAGCAGAAAAATCTGGCTTCAAAAAGAAGCTAACACCTTCAAATGCTCCTTCTAATGTTAATGAGCGAGTAACTAAAATGATAAACAAGATAAAAAGCGAAGGCATCATGAAACGACTTACACGCTCAATGCCTTTTTGGACACCACCTTGAACAATAAGCACTGTCAGAATGATAAATAGTAAATGTGCACCGATTGCCTGAAATGGGTTGGAAATTATTGTTCCAAATAGCTGTTGATAATCTACCAATTCGAGTTTACTTAGACTACCGGTAAGACTCCGTAATAAATAATTAACAATCCAACCACCGACAACACTGTAAAACGAAAGTAATACTATCGATGTACCAACACCTAATATCCCTACAAAATGCCAGGATGAGTTAGGAGCTATGCTTTTGTAGGCAGAGATGGCCTCCTTTTGCGTACTTCTACCAATGATAAACTCTGAAATTAGTAGTGGTGCCCCTAAAAAAACTGTAAACAATAAATAAATGAGGAAAAATGCTCCGCCACCGCTAGTTCCAGCAACATATGGAAGCTTCCAGATTGCGCCTAATCCTATCGCAGACCCTGCTGCAGCTAAAATAAAACCAAGTTTTGATGACCACTGATTGTGTTTTGTCATGATTATATAACGCCCTTCATCTAAAAAGTAATGTAAGTTACTATAAGTGGATTGCATTACATTGTCAACTATAAAGTGAAAATAGTATGAAATTCGCCTAACTTATTTGAAATAGAAATAGTAGAAAATAAATAGCAGCTCTAATGAATGAGTTTAAATATTAAGTAAAAAATAACAAGGTATATTTAGAATTGAAAACGTATCTTTGTTTATTATTGTGATTTGTGCTATACTTAATAAGTTAAAAAATAGTTAGGAGTTGTTTTCATGTCAGATCATTTAGAAGTAGGAAGTGTAGTTGAAGGGAAAGTTACAGGAATTAAGCCTTTTGGAGCGTTTGTAGCTATTGATGGAGAAAAACAGGGCTTAGTTCATATTTCTCAAGTTGCTCACGGATTTGTTAAAGATATTAACGAACACCTTTCAGTAGGTGATGAAGTTAAAGTAAAGGTTATGTCTATTGATGGAGACACAGGGAAAATTTCACTTTCAATTCGTGAAACTGTAGCTGCGCCAGAAAAGCCAGCTAGACCAGCAAAGCCTCGCACTGAAAGACCGAGAAAAGTTGAAGTTGCTCAAGAAAAGAGCCAAGGTTTCAATACTCTTGAAGAAAAGTTAAAAGGTTGGTTAAAACAATCAAACGAAATTCAAGCAGACCTTAACAAGCGTACGAAAAAATAAATGTGAAATTGCAATCGATCTATATAGTCGGTTGCTTTTTTATATTATTTTTAAAGCGGGTGTTGTCGAAACAAATCACTATAAGGTTGATATCTCCCATAACTGACAAATTATTCCCTAGGAAATGAGAAAAGAGGCTGACTTTGTAAATGTCAGTCGTCCTTTAGATAACGATTACATCTACAAGCCAGCCTCAATAGAAAGAAGGCTTATCTTTCAGTTTGTGGGCTTCTTTCTAGTTCTGCATCAGGTTTGAAAAGGATGGAGATACAATATAACCCTGCAAGTCCGACTAAAGCATAAATAAATCTTGAAAATCCAGCAGCTTGACCACCAAAGATCGCAGCAACTAAATCGAAGCGAAAGAACCCAATTAAGCCCCAGTTAATCGCACCAATAATTGCAAGTACTAAAGCAAAGCGTTGAATTCCGCTCATTCCTCTCACCTCCTTAAACGGGGGATTCGTAAGTAACTAGAAGAGCCTGCTCGCCACCGCTAGTGACAAGTCAAGTTTTTCTTACACTACCTGAATCGATAATATAAGAAGCTAACCTTCTACTGTTAGAATGACAAAGTAACTACAATTTTATACATTTTGGGAATTGAAATCTAAAATTAAAATGTGTTTAAAAACAATTTTGTGATAACCGTCTGGCAATTTCTTTAAAAAGTTTACATTTTTAATAGTTATTCCTTTACGTAAAAAAGGACATTCGTACATAATAGTAATTGAATAGAAAGGTTGGTGTTAAAGATGGATAATTTCAGTTTTCACAATCCGACAAAACTAATTTTTGGTCAAAATCAACTCGAACAGCTACAAAAAGAGGTACCACAGTATGGGAATAAAGTGCTCCTAGTATATGGTGGCGGTAGTATTAAACGAAGTGGATTGTATGATGCCGTTTTAAATCAATTAAGTGAAATTGGTGCAGAGGTTTTTGAATTAGCAGGAGTCGAGCCAAACCCACGTCTTACGACAGTCCATAAAGGTGTAGAAATATGTAAAAAGGAAAAAATTGAATTTATTTTAGCAGTAGGTGGCGGTAGTGTTCTTGATTGTACAAAGGCAATAGCTGCTGGTGCACATTTCGAAGGCGATGTTTGGGATATTGTAACTAAAAAACATCTTCCAACTTCAGCGGTACCATTTGGTACGGTACTAACCCTTGCTGCAACTGGATCAGAAATGAACTCAGGGTCAGTTATTACGAATTGGGAAACGAAAGAAAAGTATGGTTGGGGTAGCCCGCATGTATACCCGAAGTTCTCAATTTTAGAACCCGTTAACACGTTTACAGTTCCAAAGGATCACACAGTTTATGGAATTGTTGATATGATGACTCATGTCTTCGAACAATACTTTCATCCAACATCGAATACCCCACTGCAGGAACGAATGTGTGAAGCTGTTTTATTAACTGTTATTGAAGCAGCTCCAAAGCTGTTAGACGACCTCGAAAATTACGAGCTAAGAGAGACGATTTTATATTCTGGTACAATCGCATTAAATGGTTTTTTACAGATGGGAGCTAGAGGAGATTGGGCCTCTCATAATATTGAGCACTCAATTTCAGCAATTTATGATATTCCTCATGCAGGGGGATTAGCGATTATCTATCCTCAGTGGTTGCGACATGTTAAGAAACTAGGTTTAAGAAAACTAAACCAACTGGCTGTTCGCGTATGGTCTGTAGATCCAAATAATAAGACAGAGGAAGAAATTGCCGAAGAAGGGATCCAAAAGCTTGAACAATTTTGGCAAAGCTTAGGTGCACCTAGTCGATTAAGCGATTACGATATTGATGATACTAATCTTGATTTAATGGCTGATAAAGCGATGGTTTATGGTCCTTTTGGAAACTTTAAAAAGTTAATGAAAGAGGATGTAGTGGAGATTTTAAGTAAATCACTATAATAATGAAGAGTGTTGGGCTTTTTTTGTCCCAATGTTCTTTTTTTTGTAATATATTTTAGAATGTTTGCGCTTACATAAAAAAGGGAACTTGATTTGTTTCGTTTCTTTTAATAAAGTGAATGTGAGAGTTTCTGTATCAAGATTCGACTTAATTTCACTATTTTTTTCGGCCTAGTTATGTCGATGTTGACATATACTATAGCTATGCCCAAAAAGAATAACAATGAGGAGTGTTTATTTATGAGTGAGAAATTACATTTTGACTACTCGAAAGCATTAGATTTTATTCAAGAGCACGAAGTTACTTATTTACAAGACGCAGTTACAGCTGCCCATACTGCCTTACATAACAAAACTGGTGCAGGAAACGAGTATGTTGGTTGGGTGGATTTACCAGAGAATTATGATCGCGAA
The DNA here is from genome assembly GCF_046314235.1 of Anaerobacillus sp. Lineage (NCBI taxonomy): Bacteria > Bacillati > Bacillota > Bacilli > Caryophanales > Bacillaceae > Anaerobacillus > Anaerobacillus sp. The sequence continues at coordinate 110,322 of NZ_JBKBWN010000012.1, read as the reverse complement.
GAGTTTTACCGCATTAAGAAAGCGGCTGAAAAAATTAAAAACGACTCTGATGTATTACTAGTAGTAGGAATTGGTGGTTCATATTTAGGAGCTCGCGCTGCTATTGAAGCATTAAACCACACATTCTATAACGTCCTTTCAAAAGAAGCTCGCAAAACGCCACAAGTGATTTTTGTAGGACATAACATTAGCTCTACATATGTTCGTGATCTATTTGATGTCCTAGAAGGAAGAGATGTATCTGTTAATGTTATTTCTAAATCAGGAACGACTACTGAGCCAGCCATTGCTTTCCGTATTTTCCGTGACTACTTAGAGAAAAAATATGGTGTTGAAGAGGCCCGTACACGTATTTTTGCAACAACGGACAAAGCACGTGGCGCGTTAAAAACATTAGCTACAGAAGAAGGATACGAGTCATTTGTTGTACCTGATGATGTAGGTGGACGTTTCTCTGTTCTAACTGCTGTAGGACTTTTACCGATTGCGGTTAGTGGTGTTGATATTGACGCAATGATGGAAGGTGCTCTTGATGCGCAAAAAGACCTTGATAACCCAGACTTGAATACAAACAATGCTTATCAATATGCTGCTGTTCGTAATGCTCTTTACAATAAAGGGAAAACAATTGAACTAATGGTCAATTATGAGCCTGCACTTCACTTTGTTGCAGAATGGTGGAAGCAGCTCTACGGGGAAAGCGAAGGAAAAGATCAAAAAGGAATTTTTCCAGCTTCAGTAGACTTCTCAACAGACCTTCACTCAATGGGCCAATATGTTCAAGACGGACGTCGTGACTTATTTGAAACAGTCTTACAAGTAGAAAAAGTTGAAAAAGAAATCGTTATCGAAGAAGCATCAAGTGATTTAGATGGCTTAAATTACTTAGCTGGAAAGACGATGGATTTCGTAAATAAAAAAGCTTTCCAAGGGACAATGCTTGCTCATACTGATGGTGGCGTTCCAAACTTAATCGTTTCTATTCCAGAACTTACACCATATCATTTTGGATACTTGGTATACTTCTTTGAGAAAGCATGTGCAATTAGTGGCTACTTACTTGGCGTTAACCCATTTGACCAACCGGGTGTAGAAGCATATAAGAAAAATATGTTTGCTCTACTTGGTAAGCCAGGATTTGAAGAAGAAAAAGCAAAATTAGAAGCACGTTTAAAATAAAGAAAACTAGCTCCTTAATTGAGAGTGTATTGAAAAAATAATTTCGATCAAGATGGTGGTGGAAAAGTTCCGTCACCATCTTTTTCGTATTTTTTCAACAATAATAGCCAGTCTTACATTTTATTTCTTCAATCGGACAATCTATAAGTAGGATTGTTGTCTTGAGGAGGAAAACCAATGATTGAAATGCCATCCGAAATTGAAAATAAGCAATACAAACTGATTGATCTAGAAAAAAAGTTAAAACCACTTGGCTATGATATTGGTGGTAACTGGGATTATGACCATGGATACTTCGATTACAAAATGGATGACGAGGTTAGTTACCTGTTTTTACGTGTTCCGTTTGTAGCAATTGATGGTGAATTAGATCAAAGGGGCGTTGTTGTTCAGCTCGGAAGACCGTTTTTATTAGCACATAAATACAATAAGGGTTTAGATGATCACGTTGCTGATCCAAATCCGTGGGTAAACCAATTCTCAGAACCCGTCGACAGTGACGCACAGTTCCCGCAAAATTGGGTGAAAACAGGCCAAGATTTGGTAAAAGAGTTAGAAGCAATATTGCTTTATAGCTAACCTAGACTGGTTAGCTTTTTCTTTTGAAAAAATAAATCAAAAAAAATTGATTAAACCCCTTGCTAAATTTTGGGATAGAAAGTATAATTTCCTTAGATCAAAAAAAGTTGATTTAATAAAGTTAATACATCAAAAATAATTGATTTATAATAGGAGGAAAATAAAAATGACAAACAATTATTATTTAGTAAAGACTGAAGTGGATTACCGTCAGCAGCAAGTGAAAAGTGAAATGACGAAAGTCGCTAAAATGAAAGGTGAATTCAGACTAAACCTTTTTAAAGGGCTCTTTGAAAGACAACCAAAGTCTTGCTGCCCAAGCGTTTGCTGCATTGTATAGGTGGTATAAGTGGAAGAATTAAAGATTTTAAACTCGAACCCCTCAATTTGTTTTAAAGAATACGAAATGAAATTCAAAGCATTAGCAGATGAAAAACGTCTACAAATTATGCATGAGCTATGTGTCCGGAAAAAAATCTGTGTTTGTGATTTATGCGAAATTATGGATATGAAACAATCAAAATTATCGTACCACTTAAAGATCCTATTAGATGCCGATTTCATAAGCAAGGAAACAGAAGGAACTTGGAGTTACTATCAGTTAAATGAAGTTGAAGTAAATAAAATTTTATCAAACCAGCTCTGTTGTATTTTTACCACTTAGCAAAAAAAGAGGTAATCAGGCATTTTGCCGATTACCTCTTTTTAATTTGATTTTAAAAAATTAGAGTTATGATCTTTCTTCTTGGCTTTATACATCGCAATATCAGCAAGGTTAATAATTTCGTCAATCGTTGTAGCGTCCGTAGGGTATTGGGCAATTCCAATACTGAAGCTAATCGCTAACTCACTTTGTAATATTCGAATCGGAAATGTTGCATACTGGTTAATGCGACTAATCGTATCTTCAATAGATGCCTGATCAATAGTTTCAATTGTAATAATAAACTCGTCACCAGATTGACGATAGACAGTACCTACGTCTTTAGTAGCTTCATTTAATAGGCGTGAGATAGTTTGTAACATTTTGTCGCCGTAGTGGTGCCCGAGTGTATCGTTAATTTCTTTGAATTTATTCACATCGATAAATATTAATGTAAACGGCTTAGTTTCCTCTATTAACCCTTTGAGTTTTTCATGAAGAGCACGACGATTAGGGAGTCCAGTTAAGTCATCATGCAACGCCATATAATTAATTTTATCAAGAGCTATTTTGAGATCTTCATTCTTTCTAGAGAGCTGATGTGTCCGATCAACTACTTTTTGCTCTAAGTCAGCTTTCATCTCAGACAATGAAGTTAGAAGTTTATGATTTTGATAACTAGATAGAATTTGCCTTAAAAGAACTAACAGGATCATTCCAAATAAAACATATTTATATACATCATGGTAATTCCTACTAACAACCAAGTAGAGCAATGTAAGGATGCAACCGCTTTGGGTGAACATTCGGCTTACACTCCATTTATAGCTTAGTTTAACAGGGACAATTTGTTTTGATTCCTCGGTTTTATTTTCAGCTAAACTAAATATAGCTAAACCAAACAATAAAATACTTATGCTCCAAATTGGTTCTAAGAAGCTGTCATTGTGAAACATACCAAGATAGACGGCAACTGTAAATACGGTATCACCAAGAAATTGAAGGGAAATAGCTGCCATAAATAGCAACATTGTTCTTCGTTCAAATACGATATGCTGATAGACAAAACAAATGACCATTGAGATTAATAATAATAAAACAAACGAGGGGTACAAAGTCGAAACAATAATTTCTAATAAAGTAAAACCGCTCGTCGCTTCAAACATCGGAACGAAAACTTCCATTGTTAATAGGACAACAATCGTACTGTAAATAATGATTAAATCTAGTAGAAAGTTAAAATTCCTGAGGCGTTGACTATTTGTTGAAACAAGGTAAAAGAACGCAACAATAAACAAAATCGAATTGGAAAAATAAAAAATGTCACTAATGCCAGGGTAGGGAAGCTCTTCATTCGAATAAAGAAAGATCATCTGATAATTCCAGATAAGTTCAGCGATCAAATAGGAAAGTGTTCCCATTATAAATAAAAAGATAAAATTACGTCTTGGACCAGTGATCGTATTGTAGATTTGAATTTGTAATAGTAGTGAAAAAAGTGGTGCTGCTATTGCAAATAGGCCTGAAACATTACTTGCATGAAGTTCAGGAGAGAAAGTTAACCATAAAAAATAGAAGATTCCATATGATAAAATTGCTAGCATAAGTATAGGTGTTTTTCTCATATGTCACTTCTCCTTGTAGTCGTATAGGTAAATTATACTATTACATAAGTGCTTTTATCAATGAGAATATGGTTGGACAATAAAGGGAATTAAGTAGCTAATTTAATGGTAGGGGGAAGGAGACTCATAATTAGCCCAACTATTTACTACTAATTATACGTAACTAGTTCTGCTTAGCTAGTGTGTCCCCCGCTTTGAATAACAATAAATTGATCACCGTCTTCAATAACAGTAGTAGGGAGAGGATGCAAAATTACTTCATCTTTTCGGTACAATCCAATAATCAGCTTACTTTTACCCTCATAGTGTAAAAGGCAATCGCAATAAGTCTTTGTGACAAACTGTTTTTCGACCTCATCGTACAGAAGCATATGATCATTTTGATGATCTAAAAGCTGGTAAATGATTTTTGTAATCCCATGATACAATGTGCTATTTACCATCGCTAAACTAGAAAGCAATGAAGTTTCTATAATTTCATCAGCACCAGCCCGTAGGCAATTATTTTTTTGTTCAGGTGTTAATAGTTCAACGATACTATATATATTTGTGTTTAAGCCCTTGATTGCTAGAAGTGTAATGATACTTTTTGCATCGGCCTCAGCCTCGTGACCATGTAGATTTGCTGTAATGACGACTGTGTGCGCTTTTTCAATATTAGCGCGTTCTAAAGTTTTATCTTCTAAAGGGTTACCACGTATAAAATGGATCATATTGTTATTGATTGGGCATTGCTTCATCGTTTGATCAATGAGGACAATGTCAAGACGGTCATTTAACTGTTGTAGTTGGGCAATCGTATTTTTTGCTCGTTCATTCCAACCGATGACGACATAATGTCCATCTTTTTTGAAGGAAAGTTCACCATGTTTAAAGGCGTTTCTCGTTGTGATTGCAGTTGAAGCTAACGACGTAACAAAAAACGAGACAACACCAATCCCAAACAAGATTACCAAAAACGCAAGAAAACGCCCAACATTAGTGACTGGAGTATAATCACCATAACCAACCGTCGAAGCTGTAACAATAGCCCACCAAATTCCTTCAAACACAGTTGGAAATGTATCTGGCTCAATATAATGGATCGTAACACCTGCAGTGACAACCAAAAAAGCAACCATCAAAAACAATCGTAAAACAACAGGGAAACGAGCATACGTATGTGCAACTGCAGAAAAGTTCATCGAAAACCCCTCTCTTTACAAAGGAATAGCTATTGTTAACAAATTCATGTGTTGCTTAGTATAACCAATTCTTTTGAAACTATCTAAAATTGGGCGATCGCCAATGAAAAGTCGCTGTCTTTCCTTTCTCTTCGCTGTAAAATTGGATTGGATTTTTGAGGCTCGTTCAAGGGGCGAAATTTCAAATAGTTTTCATATACACCCCTGTTCATGTGGTGACGAAACGAAACCACCTGACCGAAATTTTTTCACAGAAAGTTGCGTTATGTTATGATGGATAGGTAAATGAATTAAAGGGTGTGAAACAGGTGGTTCAAGTTATCGTATTTATCATAACAATCTTTATCGGTTGGCTAATTTTCGACTTTGTGAAACATAAAAAACTTACAAAGGAAAATATCTTAACAGCGCTTATTGCAGCCGTTGTAGCAGGTGTTGCGTACTATGTGCTGTTTGGATTGTTTTAAGTAGTACGAAGTGAGTTCCTAGTGAAATATCGAAAATTGGTAAAAATTTAGATTGATCTTTCGCTCCAATTTGTCTATAATCATTTTATTGATATAAAAATGTGGGGGCTTAGCTCAGCTGGGAGAGCGTTTGGCTGGCAGCCAAAAGGTCAGCGGTTCGATCCCGCTAGTCTCCACCAACCAACGTACATAACGACTCAGTTTCTCGCTAAAGCAGGGAATTGGGTCGTTTTTTTGTTTTTCGAGATTGGAGATTGAAAAAAGAGGAGCAAACAATAAAGAAATGGTGACGATTTAATGGCGGAATAATTAATGTAACACTAATAATAGTGATAGAATTGAAAAAGTTTATATTCTTTTCCAACAAATTATCCTTTTAAATTGTTTATAACTATAGAGGAGGTGAAAAGCAATTGAAAAATGATGTGAACACGTTACTTACAGAAATTAAGGGTGCTAATGAAAGTTCCTTTGAGAAGCTATATATAAAAATGCACAAGGCTGTTTTTGCTCTTGCTTTGTCCATTATTAGAGATAAATCATTAGCAGAAGATGTTGTACAAGAAACATTTATCAGAATTAAAACCAAGTCTAATTCTTACCAAGAAGGAACTAACGGTCCGGCTTGGATTTTCCAAATTACTCGTAATTTATCTTTAAACTTACTTAAAAAAAGAAAGTGTGAAATCAACATATTTAATAATAACAACTCGATTGACGAATTAATTCTAAAACAGAATTCTAGTAAAGATAGACCACAAGAGGTTGAAATGTTTATTGAAAGATACCTTCTCCAAGAAGCGTTTACAAAACTTAATGAAAATGAACGTCAAATTGTAATCTTACATGCTGTCTCTGGTTTAAAGCACAGAGAAATCGCTGCTCTCTTAAATATTTCACAAGTAACAGAAAGATGGTACTATATCAGAGCTCTAGAAAAGTTAAGAAAAATATTATCTAACCAAATAAAATTATGAAAGAAGGGATCAGTTTTATGGATAATAAAAAGATTCTAAATTCGCTTTCAAAAGCGGTTAGTAGTATTGAGGTGGATGTTTGGGAAGATATAAAAAATAACAGCCAAAGTGGATTAGAAGAAATAAATTCTTCTTCAGTTCAAATACCTAAACGCAAGAGTGTGTTAACGAAAAGAAGACTCATTGCCGCAGCTATTGTATTTATAGTTATGGTTACTGGAATAAATTCTTTTATAAATATTGTTGGTAGGACTGCAGGCATGTCTTCAAGTTCATTTCTTTCATTTGTTGAATATGATAATAAACTATTCTTTGAAAATTTCAAAGATAGAGGAAGACTCTATAGTATGAATATAGATGGGAGTAACTTGATGAGTTTAAGCGATGAGAGTGTGTATAATTTTGTCATAGATGATAACAAAATCTACTATACCGATGACATTAATAATATAGTTATAACTGACTTAGAAGGCGCCGTAAAAAAAATATTAGAGAATACTAATGTACTTTCAATATCATTTGTATTAGATGATTGGATTTACGCGAGCAATGAGGAAGGAATATACCGAATCACTATAGATGGTATGATACGAGAAAAGCTTTCGGATGTGGTTCCCCATACACTAATAAATTATGGAGAAAGAATTTATTTTTCCAATACTGAGGCACTTTATAAAGCCGATCTTGACGGGAATAATGCTACTAAGATATTTAGTTCGAACATATCTAAGTTTTACATATATGAGAACGATGTATTCTTTTTTAATATTAATGATGGATACCGTTTATATAAGATAAATTTAGATAGTTTGATCTCACAAAAAGCTTACTTTAAAAGTAAAAGTTTATCCACTTCAACAAATGCTTTTGGAATTAGTGACAATAAGTTATATTTTATTAACGAAAGGCCTGCAAGTGAACCTTATTTGTTTGAGATTGACTTAGATGAAGAAAACTTAACAAAATTGACCGCAATCGAAGCAACTGAACTAAAAGTATTTGGAGGTAATATTTATTTATACCATCCCTCATCTGGAGGAACACTATATAAATATAGCCTTGAGGAAAATAAAGTTGAAAAAATGCTTTCTAGTAAGTAACAGTACGAGTAGAATAACACCCGCCTTCATATAAGGATGGGTGTTATTTTTTTATAAAAAATGCAACAAACTGTTCTCAAGTTCAAAAGTTCCATTTTTTTAATACTTAAAAAACTGCCTTGTTTTATCCTTAAGGACAAGTAATTAAATCTCGTCCCTTAATAACTCCTCGTTGATAATAATTCTACCTTCTTGATCTCTTTCAATTAAACTATTTGCTTCAAGTTTGTTCATAATTCTACTTACCGTTTCACGTGTAGAACCTATGATACAAGCTAACTCTTTGTTTTGAAATGGAGTTTTAATTAAAGTGGTTCCATTTGAAAGTCGGATGCCGTGTTTTTTTGCTAGTCGTAAGAGGAGTTTAATGACTTGTTCATGGACACTACATAATAGTTTTTCCTCTAAACGACATTGAAGGTCAATCATTTTTTCTCCCATTATTTTTAAAAGGATGATACTAACGTTTGGGTAGTCTGTTAGTAGTTTTCTAATGTTTTCGCTAGGAACGTATAGCAATTGAGCATCTTCTAAAACTAACGCGCTAGCTGGGTATCCAGTGTTGCCGAAGTAATAACCGAGGTGCGGAAACATCTCCCCATCATTACAAACTCCTACCAGTTGTTCTCTTCCATGGGTATCACTTCTTGATATTTTAACTCGACCACTGCATAAAAAATAAATGGAGTGAAAAGGATCACCTTGTAGAAAAATATGATTATTTTTTTTAACTTTTTTATAAGAAAAATAACAAGACATTTCCCTAAGTTCTATATCATCTATGTTTTTAAATGACGGAAACTCCCTGAGACATGTATGAACTTCATTTAAAAACACCATAATACACCCCACACAAAAAATATTTTTTGAAGCGTGATTTAAATCACGCTAATGATAATGATAATCATTTACAATCTTAATTGTAATCTAAATGAGTTTGATTATCAATAAGTGAGGGGAAATTATCATGACACAAACAAAGAAACGACTGCCTACACATTTGTTTCTAGCATCTTTAGGCAAAACGATGTTAAGACCTGGAGGAAGAGAAGCATCTAATCGAATTATTGAGGCTTGCCAAATTACAAAAGATACGAAAGTTCTTGAAGTAGCGCCAAATATGGGGACAACGGCTATCCATTTAGCAAAAACATTTGGTTGTCATGTTACAGGAATTGATATTCATAAGGAAAGTGTTGAGAAAGCGAAGGCAAATATTACTGCTCATAATCTTAACGAACTTATCGAAATACAACATGGTAATGCACTTGAACTTCCTTTTGACGATTGCACATTCGACGTTGTTATTAACGAAGCAATGTTAACGATGCTACCAAATGAACATAAGATGAAGGCTATTTCAGAATATTATCGTGTCTTAAAACCAGGTGGAAGACTTGCTACACATGATTTACTTCTTAAGCAAGACCCGAGTGACGTTAGTGTCGAGGAACGGTTAAAAGAAATGCGAAAACTACTAGTCGTAAATGCGCAACCATTAACTGAAGAAGGTTGGAAACAAGTTTTTGCAGTTTGTCCTTTTAAAGAGTTAAACAACCAACCTGGTAAAATGTGTTTACTTACATTAAAAGGTTTAATTGTAGATGAAGGCTGGGATAAACTCATTGAAATCATCGAAAATGCGAAAAAAGATCAGGATAACCTAGATTATTTATTTCAGTTAATCGAAACCTTTGATGACAATGATGATTTATATGGTCATATCACTTTTACAGCAGTAAAGTAGTAGAGCCGTAGCAATAATTGGAGTGATGGAAATGAGCTTGCTAGTTCAATTTAATGAAGTAACGAAAAAGTATAATGATCAAACGGTCGTAGATAAGTTTTCTTATCGGTTGAAAAATGGAGAAGTGATTGCATTGTTAGGTCCTTCTGGTTGTGGAAAAACAACGATTTTAAATTTAACGGCAGGATTAACAAATCATACGGCAGGAGATATTCAACGCTATACAAATGACATTGGTTACGTATTTCAAGAGCCAAGGTTAATTCCGTGGAAGACAGTTTTGGAAAATGTCCTTTTTGTTGTAAAGAGCGGAAATAAACAAGAAAAGTTGGAGAAAGCACTCTATTCATTAACAAAAGTTGGATTAGAGAAGTCTATTAAATGTTACCCAAAGCAGTTATCAGGGGGAATGAGGCAGCGTGTATCCATTGCTAGAGCATTGGTTTCAAATCCTAAGATTATTTTAATGGATGAGCCATTTTCAGCTTTAGATGTTTCATTAAAAAGGGAATTGCAAGAAGATGTCATTTCTATTATTGAAGAAAAGAATATTGGAATTGTTTATGTGACACATGATCCGGAAGAAGCTGTAAGAATGGCAGACCGTATCATTATGTTAGAAGATAAACGGTGTAAAGTAAAAAGAGAGATCTCTTTAGATAGAGTACGAAAAAAGAGGGATCAACATTATATCCAGAAAATGAAATGTGAACTAAGCGAATGTATAATTGGAGGTCAAAGTAGATATGTTGAAACCGTTTAATAGACTAGTATTTTTAAGTGTTTTTATCCTCTTACTAGCAATAGTGGTAGGTTGTTCTACACAAGACAAAACAAGTATTGATAGCAATCAAAAAGATATGAGTGATGAAACTATAGTTGTAGAAGAGGCACCGGCACTCTCGAACTTAACCATTCAAGCTCCGATGGGAATTTCAATTGCTGCACCTATTTACAAAGTGTTAGAAGATAATGAGTTGCATAGCCTTGTAGATGAAGTTACATTTCTTCCTTGGAAAAATCCCGATGAATTACGATCAAGAATTGTAAGTGGTCAAGCGCAAATATCAGCAGTTCCTACGAATGTTGCTGCAAATTTATACAATAAAGGAATGGATGTGCAATTAATTAACACTCTTGTTTGGGGTATGCTCTATATGATTGGCCCAGACGGTGATGAGACAACTTTTGAAGACATAAAAGGAAAGACGATTCATGTTCCGTTTAGAGGGGATATGCCTGACTTAGTCTTCCAATATTTATTACAAAAAAATAATCTAGATATTACAAAGGATGTAACAATTGAATATGTTGCGACACCACAAGAGGTTGTCCAATTATTAGCATCAGGTAAAGCTGAGTATGCGATTTTACCAGAGCATACAGCTTCACTTGCCGTAGCAAAAGCAAAAAAGGAAGGGCAAAACGTAAAGAAAACGATGAACTTACAAGCAGAATGGGCAAAGGTAACTGGTAAGGAGCCAAGAATTCCTCAAGCAGGTATTATTGTTACTGGAGAACTTGTGAGGGATTACCCAGAAGTAATCGAAGAACTTCAAAATCAATTAGCCCAGTCAGTTCAATTTTTAAATGAACAACCAAGTGAGGCAGCTGAGTTATTAGCTAAGTATCAAGATGGTCTTGAAGCACCATTTATTGAAAAGCTAATTCCAGCCATTAACTTACAATTTGTATCGGCACAGGATGCTAGAGAAGAACTTGAATTTTTCTTTACTGAATTATCAACGATTTCGCTAGACATTATTGGAGGTAAACTCCCAGATGAAGGTTTCTACTACCAAAAATAAACAAAACTATATTATACAAAGTTGTTCAATACTATTTTTACTTTGTGTTTGGTTCTTCTTGTCCCTTCATTTTCCTAGTATTTTAATTGCCTCCCCAATGGAAACACTTCTAGCCTTAAAAGGAATGGTGGAAAGTGGGGAGTTACAAAACCAATTAGTTCTTTCAGCTACACGGATGATGATAGGATTTATGATTGGGATGTCAATTGCGATTATTTTTGGATTACTTGCGGGAAGATTTTCAGTAGTTTATGAAGCTTTTAGACCGATTATATCGTTAATTTTAGGCATTCCCCCAATCATCATAGTCGTTCTTACTATGGTTTGGTTTGGAACTGGGGCACTGGTACCAATTGTTGTTATTGCTGTTCTTGTTTTTCCTACTTTTTTTCTAAATACGGCAGAAGGTTGGCGAAATATAGACCAACAATTACTTGAAATGGCAACCGTTTATAATAGCAGTCCATTTCATACGCTAAAAAATATTATTTTACCTGGACTAACAGTACCTATTTTTACAGCTATTTCATTAGCTGTGGGAGCCGCAGTACGAGTTGGAATTATGGCTGAATTACTAGGGTCTGACAGTGGTATTGGGTTTTCATTAGCGTTAGCTCGAATAAATATAGATACTGCAAAAGTATTTGCTTGGACGATTGTTAGCATTTTGATCATCATTGCCATTGATCACCTAGTTATTAGTCCAATGAAAAAAGTTGTCTTAAAATGGGATATAAAGGAAGGTTAGTGTGGGATAGCGGAAATTTGTCGCCAACTAACAATAATACAATTCAACCAAAATAAAAAATTAAATAGTGATAAGGAATTACCACAATATGAGGAGGAAATAAGATGCAAGAATTAATTAAGAACATCGAAATATCGAAAAGTATTGATTTTAATAGTTTAGTAAGTCCAAAAGAAGGTCAAATTGAAACAGTGACATTAGCACAGAAAAAAGGTGTAGGTGTTACCTTATTAGCCTTTGGAAAAGGTGAAGGTGTTGGACCTCATGCAGCAAAGGGAGATGCACTTATTTACATTCATGAAGGTGTTGCAACTGTTAAAATTGGTGAAGAAGTAATGGAAGCAACAAAGGGGCAAATGGTTGTTATGCCGGCAAATATCCCTCATCAAGTTACTGCAAAGGAAGATATGTCATTTCTTTTAGTAGTAGTTAAAGAGGATTAACATGAAATATTTAAAAAACATAGAACCTTATTTGCCATTAGCAGCAACAGAAGTTGTTGCACATACAGGTAAAAAGATCGCGAGTAAAGCGATTATTGATAGTGAACATACGGAAATTAGATTTTTTTCCTTTGCCAATGGTGAAAGTATTGATAAAGAATACTATGAAATGGAAACGATCTTTCACATTATAGAGGGGAAAGTAAAAATTTCCTATAATGAAGTCGATGAAATCATTTTAAAAGCTGGTGAGATTTTAGCACTTGAAGCAGATATAAATTATGGTGTAGAAGCCTTAACCGATGCTAAGTATGTTAATATTCTTGTAAAAACATAGATTGAATAGCTGGTGTTGCCCATAAAAGACTAATAAATTAATCCTTATCTGAAAACTCTCACTGTGAAGTGACCTTACAGTAAGGGTTTTTTTATCCTTAAACCCTCAGAGGTCGCAAAAAGCCCCCCTCAAGGAGGGGGGCTGACCATGACCGATGAGGAAATCGCATCGAACATGTATTAGTTTTTATTTAAGAGTACATTCTCAATCTATTATGATACCTTCCGATCGGTACCACATAAGGAGTGCCTGATACAGGATCTTTTATGACAGTGCTATGAAGTCCAAAAATTTCTTCGATCAATTTGCTTGTAATAACCTTTGATGGCGGGCCTTCTGTAACAAGCTTTCCTTTTTCAAGAGCAAAAATATAATCTGCATAACGTGCCGACAAATTGATATCATGAAGAACCATGACAATTGTTGTTCCACGTTTTCGGTTTAGATCTGTTAGTAAATCAAGAATTTCAACTTGATAGGTAATATCTAAATAAGTTGTAGGTTCATCAAGAAACAAAATATCTGTTTGTTGTGCAAGAGCCATTGCAATCCAGACACGCTGTCTTTGTCCGCCTGAAAGCTCGTCGATATTACGATCGGCAAATTCAGTAATATTCATTATTTCCATTGCTTCTGCAACAGCTTCATAGTCTTTTTTTGTCCAACCACTTAAAAACGTTTGATGCGGGTATCTCCCTCGCCCAACTAAATCTGCCACCGTTATTCCCTCAGGAACAATCGGTGATTGAGGCAAAAGCCCTAGCACACGCGCCAATTGTTTTGGTGGCATTTTGTGAATTTGTTTTCCGTCTAAGCTAACGTGACCTGCAGTAGGTTTAATAAGCTTAGCCATTGTTTTAAGGAGTGTAGATTTACCACAACCGTTAGCACCAATTATGATGCTTATTTTATTACTTGGAATAGTAATACTAACGTCTTCTAAAATTGTTTTATTATCGTATCCAGCAGTTATTTTTTCAGATTGAAAAAGATGTGTAGGTCTCATTATAAATCACCCTTTCGATTGATTCGGATTAGCAAGTAAATCAAGTAAGGCGCTCCAAGAATGCCCGTGATTACACCTACTGGATATCTAGCAACGAATGCAAATTGTCCAATAAGATCTGATGCTAAAACTAAAATGATCCCAACAAGACCTGCTGGAATAATACTTGAAAATCCAACACCAACTAATCTTTTTGCAATTGGCCCAGCAAGAAAAGCGACAAATGCGATTGGTCCTGTTGTAGCAGTAGCTAACGCAATAATAAGAACCGAACAAATAACAAGAACAATTCTTGTTTTATTCGTATCAATTCCAAGTGAAGTCGCTGCTTGCTCTCCAAGTTCTAACATGTCTAATCGTTTTCCAAGTGCGATAATAATCGGTGCAAGAATGACCACAGTTATCATTAGTGGATATAGGTTTTCCATTTTAGCCCCATTTAGACTACCACTAAGCCATCTCATTGCAGTTGGAATATCATGAGTCTTACCAATAAGTAATAAATAGGAGATAACAGCGTTCAACATCGCTTGAATTCCAATTCCTACTAAAATTAATCTACCTATTGAAAAAGACGTTCCTTTTGATAGTAGGAAAATAATGAATACAGTAGCAAGGCCGCCAAAAATTGAAGCAATCGAAACTACGATATTACTTGCTTGAAGAACAATGATACAAAAAACAGCGGCAGCACTTGAACCAGCTGTTATTCCAATGACATTTGGGTTTGCTAGCGGATTACGCAACATTGTCTGAAAAATATAGCCGCCAACACCGAAAGCAAATCCTGAAAAAACACCAGCAAGCATCCTTGGTAAACGGATTGTTCCTACTGCAAAAGAAGCTCCTTTTACATCTTCGCCTAGTAAAACACGAACAACGTCCCAAGCAGGATAAATCGTATTTCCAAGCATAAGCATCGTGCAACTTAATGCAAACGTAATAAGTACAAGTATGGAAGTCATAAAAATAAAACGCCGACGTCTCTTTAGTCTACCTTCTATAATATAATTCATAGATTCATTTATCATAACGCACGCATTTTCGCTTTCATAGTTAGTAAGATTAATATAGGAGCTCCGATAAACGCTGTAACAATACCTACTTCTAGCTCACCGGGACTTCCGATCAGCCTACCAGATATATCTGATACCGTTAAAATAAGCGCTCCTGTTAAAGCTGACATCGGGATGACATAACGTAAATCAGGCCCAATAACGAGACGAATTACGTGGGTAGCTAATAAGCCGATAAAACCAATAGGACCTGATAAGGCTGTTGCTGCACCACACAATAAAACACCGCCAAAAGCAGCAAAAAGTCTAAGGGTACCCGTTCGTACTCCTAAACCTTTAGCAACTTCATCACCTAATGCTAATGCATTCAATCCTGGAGCCGTGAAAATCGCAATTAAAATTCCGACAACAAGAAAAGGAACAAATGTAGAGATCGTACTCCAATTTCCTACTCCAACACTTCCTACTTGCCAAAATCTAAATTGATCCATAACGTTTGTACGGGGAATCATAATTGCGACAACTAAAGACGACAATGCTGCGCTAGTTGCAGCACCTGCTAAAACGAGTTTAAGGGGCGTGGCACCGCCGCTCCCCATAGACCCAATTCCGAACACAAAAATGGCAGTTATGATTGCTCCCGCTAGTGCAAACCAAATGAATTGACTAGCAGTACTAATATTTAAAAAGGAAATCCCACAAACTACGAATAAAGCGGCTCCTGTGTTTACTCCTAATATGCTAGGATCTGCGATAGGATTACGAGTAACTGATTGCATAAGAGCACCAGAAACACCTAATGCAGCACCACACATTAAACTAAATACAGTTCTAACAATCCTTTGTCTGACAACCATTGCTTCGTGAGACTGTATATCTGGGTGGAACAAAGCATTCATTAGTTCGGTCCACCCAATTGCACGAGAACCAAAAGCAAGTGAAGCCAATATACATACACCAAGTAAAACGATAAGGAGTAATAGAACTCTTATGAAGTTTTTCGGCATAAGTAACTGCTTATTTTCTGAAACGGATGTGTTAATCATTTTACTTTAACTTGCTTGCAGCTTCTGAGATTAAGTTTAAATACTCATCAAGTGTATATTTAATTGAAAGTGGACTTGGAGTACCAGCTGCAGCTAGTGGCGTATTATCTCCAACAATTACTACAGATCCTCTTTCAATCGCTGGAACTTTTCCAAGAATCGGATCAGCTTGTAGCGTTTTTAATGTATTTTCATCTCCATATGAAATAATAATATCAGCATCATTTAACGCATCAGCATTTTCAGCACTTAATTCAATATAAAAGCTACTTTGATCTGTGATTTGACTATTTAGACTTTCAGGGAATACCATACCTAACTCACCAAGAAACTCTCCACGAGGATCTTTTGGAGTATAAATATAAAATTTAGACAGATCTGATACTATAAACATACCAAATGTCGCTTTTTTACCTTTAATTTCAGGGTGTTCACTTGCTTTATCTTGGATAAATTTCTCTAAATCAGCTAGAAGTTGTAAACCTTCTTTTTCCATTCCCATACCTTTAGAGTTTAATTTAATTTGGTCTCTCCATGAAGTTACCCAAGGACCAGTTTCATATGCTACAACTGGTGCGATTTGACTTAACGTGTCATAATCTTCTTGTGTAATTCCTGAATATGCTGCAAGAATAACGTCTGGAGCAGCATCTGCAATTGCTTCAAAATCTAAACCGTCAGTATCTTGAAAAAGATTTGGTTGTACTACGCCTAATTCTTTTAATTTTTCGGCAGTCCAAGGTAACATTCCACTATCATCTTGCACTCCGTAGTTTGCAGATGAGAACCCTACAGGCACAACTTCAAGAGCAAGAACAACATCTTGGTTTGCCCATGAAATCGTAACAATACGCTCAGGTTTTTCTTCGATTACTGTTTCACCAAAAGCATGATTAATTACGATTGGGTATTCAGATGTTGCTTCTTCGGATATAGCAGTTTCCGTTTTAGGAGCCTCAGTCGGTGCTGGATCAGTACTTATTTGCTGACCTGAACAACCGACCAGTGCAAGCGTCAGCATAGCAGTCAATAGTGTTGTAATTATTGATAGTTTTCGTTTAGTATTCATTTGTGTACACTTCCTTATGGTGTTTTATTTTGATGATAATAATTATCAGTATCAACAATATATAATCTCTTAGGCGGAGTGTCAATACATTTTTAGTACAACGTTCAAAGGTATATGTTGTCAAAAACGAGGATCTTTAAACTATAAACGAAGTATCTCAATTTTCACAGACAGGTTTTTCCTTTTTTAAGGCTTCAACTTTAAGGTAGATCATATCCCAAAAGTATAACTTTCCCTAGTACTAGTTGAATTTTAAGTGTTTAGCCCAGATTACATCACGCAAAAAAGCCGCTTTACTACTTGTCTAAGTAGCAAAGCGGCTTTTAAATCTTAATTCCGGATTAGATAATCGAATGCACCTAATGCTGCATTTGCTCCTGAACCCATCGAAATAATGATTTGCTTATATGGACTATTTGTACAATCTCCCGCAGCAAACAATCCAGGTACGTTTGTAGCACCATGATTATCGACAACAATCTCACCGAAGCGAGTACGGTCAACTGTTTCCCCTAACCAATCGGTATTTGGTACAAGTCCGATTTGGACAAACACACCTTGTAATTCAATATGTTTCACTTCTTCGGTATCACGTTCAATGTATGATATACCGTTTACTTTGTCTGTACCGGTAATCTCTTTTGTTTGAACGTTCTTTAAGACCGTTACATTAGGAAGACTGTATAGACGTTTTTGTAGAACGGCGTCAGCTTTCAGTTCTGGCATAAACTCAAGAACTGTTACATGATTGACAATTCCAGCGAGATCAATGGCAGCCTCAACACCTGAGTTGCCTCCACCTATAACCGCTACGTCTTTTCCTTCAAACAATGGACCGTCACAATGTGGGCAATAGGCTACACCTTTGTTTTTAAACTCTTGTTCACCAGGCACGCCGACATTACGCCAACGAGCACCCGTTGAAATGATGACACTTTTACTCTTAAGAACAGCACCGTTTTCTAGTTCCAGCTCGAAAAGGTCTTTCTTTTCAATGCGCTTTGCACGCTGTAAGTTCATCACATCAATATTGTACTCTTTCACATGCTCTTCAAGGCTTGCCACAAGTTTAGGACCTTCTGTTTGTTTCATACTAATAAAGTTCTCAATGCTCATCGTGTCTAGAACTTGACCGCCAAAGCGTTCTGCAACAATCCCGGTGCGGATCCCTTTACGTGCTGCATAAATCGCGGCACTTGCACCAGCAGGACCGCCTCCGACAACAAGTACATCGTATGGATCTTTATCAGCAAACTCTGAAGCATCTGGGCCATTCCCCATCTTAGCTAGAATCTCTTCAAGTGTCATTCGCCCACCACCAAAGAATTCCCCATTTAAGAAAATCGATGGAACGTTCATGATATTTCTAGTGTCAACTTCGTGCTTGAACGCTGCACCATCAATCATCGTGTGGGTAATACCAGGGTTGAGAACACTCATCATGTTTAAGGCTTGGACAACATCAGGGCAGTTATGGCAGCTTAAACTGACGTAAGTTTCAAACTCATATTCACCGCTAATATTTTTTACTTGTTCAATGATCTTCTGATCAACCTTTGGTGCTCTTCCGCTTACTTGTAAGAGAGCTAGCACTAAAGAAGTAAATTCGTGCCCTAAAGGGATACCAGCAAAGGTAACTCCAGTATCTTCGCCAACACGATTCACACTAAAGCTAGGTGTTCGATATAATTCTGTGTGTTCAACTGAAATTCTTGATGACATAGAAGCAATCTCATCAACAAGAGCTTTCATTTTCGTAGAGATGTCATCGGATCCTGCGCTAACTTTGAGGACTACATCGCCCTCCATTAGTTGAAGGTATTGATTTAGTTGTGCTTTTATTTCAGTTTCAAGAACCATTTATAGCACTCCTTAAATTTTCCCTACAAGATCTAAGCTTGGTTTAAGTGTTTCAGAACCTTCTTGCCATTTAGCTGGGCAAACCTCACCAGGATTATTACGAACATATTGCGCTGCCTTAATTTTGTTAACAAGGATACTTGCATCACGGCCAATGCCGCCAGCGCTAATTTCAACAGTTTGGATAACGCCGTCTGGATCGATGATAAACGTTCCGCGATCAGCAAGACCGTCTTCTTCATTTAGGACCTCGAAGTTACGAGAGATTTTTTGTGATGGGTCACCAATCATCGCATATGTAATTTTGCCAATCGTTGGTGAACTATCATGCCATCCTTTATGTGTAAAATGAGTGTCCGTAGAAACAGAGTAAACTTCAACTCCAAGTTCTTTTAATGTAGCATACTCGTTTTGTAGGTCTTCAAGCTCTGTTGGACAAACAAATGTAAAATCTGCTGGATAAAAGCAAAAGATACTCCATTGACCTTTAAGGCTTTGTTCAGTCACATCGATGAACTCACCGTTTTTGTAAGCTTTTGCTGAGAATGGTAATACTTCTTTTCCAATTAAAGACATTATAATTTTCCTCCTAGTATGTTTTTTGTGAATTAAAATAGAATGAGTAACTCGTTTTCTATAATAATTCTAATTCAGTATATATTATTATATAGGACTGATTTCTTTGTCAACTAATACAACTTGCATGTTTCTTTTTTTAAAAAAGAATGAATCCACTAGCATCACCAGATATTATCACGATGGGTCAAGCTGTTTTGTTAAACCAATCGAAACTGCAGCACACGCTAACACAACACTAATAAAAAGTAATTGCGAGAAGCTCCCCAAATGAAACCTATGGCTCTAACTACCTCGGCCGGCCAATTTTCCATCCAAGTCATTAGTCGCTCAGGGTGGAATGGTTTTTGTCTTCGAAATACAAACGAAGTTATTCCATACTCCTCTGTTTCAGGAACATGGTCCTCATTTAGTTCTTTAATCCATCCAGCTGACTGGCTCACTTTATCGAAGTCAAATTTGCCTGTATTTAACACTTTATTTAGATCAACATTGCTGCAAGATGTCTCGATAATCTCAGCATTCCCATTTAGCTTCTTCATAAAAGAAATTAACTCAATTTTATCGATTTCCTTTAACATTTCCATTTTGTTAAGAATAATGACATCAGCAATTTCAATTTGATCTACTAGAAGGTCAGAAATCTCACGTGTATCTTTTTCATCAGTACCTTCCTAACGATCAAGAAGCGTTTCACCAGAAGCGTAATTTTCCCAGAAAATTATTAGCGCCGTTTTGTAATTCTACTAATTTTTCTTCTGTTTTTCTAAAACCATTGTTTTTTACTAGCATAGCATCAATATTGACTTCACTCATATCGTTGACACTGACAGTGACTCTTAGTCCGTCGTTATTTTTCAATATAAAAGCAGAAATAAGACTTTTAAATAGTAATCTTTCTGTTTTAGTTTGTATCCTTATTTTTAAATATTATCAAGGATGAACGCTCGGTTGAATGAGGATCAAATGGTCTGTCCAAAATCCAAATAAATAACCAGTAGACTTGTAAAAGTAGGACCCTGAGTCCGCTATTTGTCCTTTAAAGGGCTTTTTTTCAAGTTAGTAGGACCCTGGTTCCCTTATTTAAGCAAAAATGGGGTGTATTACACTGATTTAAGGCAAATAAGTGCATCTGTGTCCTCCAAACTGCTGAAATGATGAAAACAAACACAAATAAGGGAACAGGTGTCCTCGTTCTAATAGAAACCCTCATAAGACCTTCAAAAGGCAACCGATAACCACTGTCCATGTTTAAACAATTAATTTGCAAGTTTAATGATGTTTTAATAAAAAATAAGAGAGAATAACAAAGTTAAAGGGGGATTATATTCTGAGTGAGTAACTGCGAGCTCGTTCTTTTCCGCTTGCAACGGTTAGGATCTTCAAGTCAACTAATTTATACAAAATTCGTCTTGTGTGGCGGTCGCTAATTCTAAGGTGACTAGCGAGTTCAAGTGGGGTAAAAGGGCGTAGAAGGCGATGTGAAAATCTGATAACTTCAGCTTCGAGCCAAGTTAATTGAGATGGTACATCAATTGAGCTGAATTTACCAATGAAAGATAGGACGAGTTGCTGACATTGTTTTTGCTCATCTTTAATGGACAGATATGCTATTGGTAATAATGTCCAACCATCGAGTGCAAGTAGCGAATGTCTCCAACACAAATCTTTAAATCGCCTAACATCTAAATCTCTTGCATGTGGACCATACCCTTGAATTTCAATCCCTCCTTTGACGCCACCTGGCATATAGGCTAGATCTAAATAACGAAAACCATTGTTGAAATCCCTTACTTCCCATTCAGGGTGTAAATGATCAAAGTTACCAACTGCAGGAAACCAAACTGAACGCAGAAATTCAATTGTTCCATGTCCTAGTCCCTTTTCAAGTATTTCTTGCCTTCTACGATTTTTTTCAGTATCAACACATTCTTCATACCAAGCTTTAAACTTTTGTTCAAATAGTGTCATTTCATAGTTTTCCTTTCCTCGTAATATGGTTTGGATATACAACTTCAAAGCAAGTATAACGAGAACTAATTCAGTCTTCAACTATTGAAATTGAAATAAATTAGTAGACTTGTAAAAGTAGGACCCTGAGTCCGCTATTTGTCTTTTAAAGGGTTTTTGTAAGAGTATACCCACTTATATGGTTGATGTATCTAAAATCACTGAAATTAATTTTTTGTAGGTTGAAAAAATCTTTATTGAAAAATGAAAGGAAATCACATACAATTAGAGAAGGAAACTTGTACGTACAAATAATAGAGTATTATTTATAAGTGATTACTTTTTAACATTACTGATAAATGGCGAATTTTGAGGGGTGACATCCGTACAACGATGAAAAAATATTCTTTGTAGTTCAATATGTTTAACTGTCAATAGTTGTAGAAAGTAGGGGTCATGTGGCCATTTATTTTAATAAGTTGAGTAAAGAATTTCACTTGCAAACAGAAAAGACAAGTTACATTTTTACGATATTAAAAAATAATCAGTTAGGTCAACTTTATTATGGGAAAAAAATAACTCATCGTAGTTCCTTTGCACACTTGTTTACAATCGGGCCGAGAGCAACGATGCCGAATGTATATGAGGGGGATTATAGCTTTTCTTTAGAAATCATAAAGCAGGAGTACCCTTCCTATGGTACAACAGACTTTAGAGAGCCCGCTTTTCAAATACTACAAAATAATGGTAGTAGGATTACGAACTTTGAATATTGTCACCATCAAATTTATCAAGGGAAACCAATACTTGATGGCTTGCCCGCAACTTATGTGGAAAATGAGGATGAAGCTACAACATTGGAAATTTCGTTATATGACAAGGAGATCGATGTTGAAATTATCTTAAGTTACTCGGTTATGGAACATTTAAATGCAATAACACGTACCTCCAAGTTTATTAATCATGGGAGCGAGAGTGTTAACCTTAAACGTGCAATGAGTGCTAGTGTTGATTTAGTTGATTCTGATTTTACTTTGCTTCATTTGTCTGGGGCGTGGGGAAGAGAACGTTATGTTAAAGAAAGAACACTACAACCGGGGGTTCAAAGCATCTCAAGCACGAGAGGTACAAGTAGTAGTCAGCATAATCCTTTTATTGCATTAAAGCGACCTTCCACTACAGAAGGTCATGGTGAAGTATACGGGTTTAGTTTTGTATACAGTGGAAATTTTTTAGCACAGGTAGAAGTAGATCATTTTGATGTGTCTCGAGTTTTGATGGGGATTAACCCGTTTGACTTTAATTGGCTACTAGAAAGTGGTGAGAATTTTCAAACGCCTGAAGTTGTCATGGTTTATTCTGAAGAAGGATTGAATGGGATGAGCCAAACTTATCACAGGTTATATAGAACGAGACTAGCTAAAGGTAAATGGCGTGATTTAGAAAGGCCAATTCTAATCAACAATTGGGAAGGTACTTACTTTAATTTTAATGAAGAGAAAATACTAGCTATGGCTAAAGAAGCAAAACAACTCGGAGTGGAACTATTTGTTCTTGATGATGGCTGGTTTGGTCAACGAGATGATGATCGAACTTCACTTGGAGACTGGTTTGTTCATGAAAAGAAACTTCCTAATGGCATTGTTGGATTATCCCAAAAAATAAATGATCTAGGTATGAAGTTCGGTCTCTGGTTTGAGCCGGAAATGGTATCGAAAGTTAGTCAGTTATACGAAGCTCATCCAGATTGGATTATTCATGTACCAAACAGATGTCAATCACAAAGTAGAAATCAATTCGTGCTAGATTACTCTAGAAAGGAAGTTGTTGATGCTATTTATGAAATGATGGCAACAGTTTTACGTGAAGCATCAATTTCATACGTGAAATGGGACATGAATCGGTATATGACAGAGATAGGGTCTACTCAGTTACCTGCGAACCGACAACAAGAAGTTTCTCATCGTTACATTTTGGGAGTTTATGATCTTTATAATCGTTTGACAAGTGAATTTCCAGACATCCTCTTTGAATCGTGTGCTAGTGGTGGATGCCGATTTGATCCTGGAATATTATATTATGCACCACAAGGCTGGACTAGCGATGATACTGACTCAGTGGAACGATTAAAGATACAGTATGGTACTTCGATTGTGTATCCGATTAGTTCAATGGGCGCACATGTATCAGCTGTTCCGAATCATCAAGTCGGCAGAGTGACTAGTTTAGAGACAAGGGCAAATGTTGCCTATTTTGGTGCCTTTGGCTATGAACTTGATGTTACACAGATGAGCAATGAGGACAAAGAAACGATGAAAAATCAAATTGCCTTTTACAAAGAAGTTCGTGAACTCATTCAAATGGGAACCTTTTATCGAATTGAGAGCCCATTTGAAAGGGCTGGTAATATCACGAGTTGGATAGTAGTATCAGAAGATAAAACAGAAGCGGTAGTGGGGCGTTTTCAAGTGCTAGAAATACCTAACTCAGGCTATAGTCGTTTGTTGTTAAAAGGTCTAAGAAGTGATCTTGAATATGAAATAGAAGGGGTTGCTGGGACTTTTTATGGTGATGAACTAATGAGTGTCGGTCTTCATCTGAGTAATCCACGAATTACAGGGGGAAAGCATTGGAACCCTAGCGATTTTAAATCGAATTTATTTAGAGTAAAGAGTATAAAAGTATAAGATCTTTCCGGAAAGTTAGGGTAGACTTCAAGATATATAGCTACCAATTGATAAACAAAAGTTTTTTTGCTTGTAGATATAGTAATAAAAACCAATATGTTATTAATAAAAATATTAATTTAATATTTTTATTAATAATTAAGACAAACGTTCACTTTTCCACTCAAAAAGCAGTTGACAGCGCTTTCTATACTGTATATACTTTACATATAGTTTAATCACTCGTCTGTTTTATTGAGTTTAGATTAATATTTATATTAACTATCGGTTGGGGGGATCTTATTGATTTACATAAAGGTTAAGAAAATAACGTTAAGTGCCATTATCTTTATTTTACTATTCTCTCAAATTCCGCTTCATACGAAAGTTGAAGGTTCGGGTGAACAAAGTTCAAATAAGAGTAGTGTCAATCTTTTGAATGCCGCCTCTATTTTACAGGACAAATATAGTACGTATTTAGATGAGATAAATATAGCTCAGTACGACGGGAATGACATTATATTCAATCAAGTGGATAAGTTGGTTACTGATCAGTCCTATATTGATAAGTTTGCTGGGCAAACCGTTGTAAGAATTGAGCAAAATGAAGAGGTTACATTGAAGGTTGATGCACCTGAAAAGGCTCTTTACTATATTGGTCTGACGTATTTAAGTGATGGGCAAAATGTATTGCCTACACAAATGGAAATGAAAGTGAATAATGAGTTTCCTTTTTATGAACTAAGAAATTTAGTATTTGAAAGTAGATGGAAATCTCCTGATACAAACCCTAAGGATAAGTATGGCAATGAAATAGTGCCGCAGCCGATTAAAGTAGTTGATTGGCAAAAAAAGTTCATAGGGGATTCAAGTTATCGAACAAGTGAACCTTTTCTTATCTACCTAGATAAAGGGGAAAATGAAATTAAGTTTAAAATGATTGAAGGAAATATACTATTTAAGTATTTAGAATTGTCATCGCCTCAAAAACTACCAAACTATCAAAGTACAGAAGTAGAAGGTAGCGGATTTGTTCTTGTCCAAGGCCAAGATATTGTGTATCGAAATGATTCTTCCATACGTGCTGGGGCATTGTTTAATGTCGACCTTACTCCATACAGTGCAGATAACCGTGTATTGAACTATTTGGACAATAACTCTTTTAAACGACCTGGTCATAAGGTTGAATATGAGTTTGAAATCGGTCAATCAGGTTATTATTTTTTAGGTTTAGACTATCGCCAAAATGTGAAAGCAGACTTTCCGGTTTTTCTAAATATAGCGATTAATAATGAAGTTCCGTTTCAAGAATTAAGAAACTATCCGTTTAATTATGTATCAAAATTCACCAATGTCACAGTGCATGATCTTGAAACAAAAGAAAATATCCCTATTTTTCTTGAAGCTGGGAAACATACGATTAGTTTTGCAATAAGTCTAGATTACATTAAATCAACAATTGAGGCAGTAGAACGTCTAATTAATGAAATTCAAGCGTTGTCATTAGAAATGACAAATTTAGCCGGTCCGAATGTCGACCGGTACCGTGATATTAATGTAGAAGAGTTTATTCCCGGCGTAACAGCACAGTTATTTTCATGGGCAGATGAAATGGCGCAATTATATGGAAATATGAGCGCGTTTAATCCGACAGTTGATGATATTGGAGCGTTTACTTCGCTGAAAATAGCCGAAAAACAATTGAGAAGCCTTGCCAGTGAAGTTGATAAGCTTCTTGTTAGAAAAAATGAATTAGCGACTGGTACAAATTCTATTACTGCATATTTAGGTAATTTAATGCAGGAAATTAATAACAACGGTTTTGCTTTAAATCAATTTTACTTTTACCAAGATCCGGCTGATATACCTGAACGGATAGGGTTCTTCCATAAACAGTTTTCGAAAGTTGAACGATTGTTTAAGTCATTTGGTAATCAAGATTATGCAGTTGATAATATAAATCCAGATCATTTGCAAGTTTGGGTTAACCGTCCTAGACAGTATATTGAGATCATTCAACAATTAATTGATGAACAATTTACACCAAACACTGGTTTAAAGGTTGATTTATCAATCATGCCAGACCAAAATAAATTAATTTTGGCGAATGCAGCTAATGAAGCCCCTGATGTAGCTGTTGGTGTTAACTACGCACTTCCTTTTGAGATTGCGATCAGGGGAGCGTTGCAAGATTTAACTGAATTTGAAGATTTTGATGAAGTGAGGGCGAGGTTCCCAGAAGGTTTGCATGTTCCTGCAACAGTTAAAGACGGGGTTTTTGCTTTGCCAGACACAATGAATTTCTGGGTTTTATTTTACCGTAAAGATATTTTAGACTCACTTGATCTACCAGTCCCGGAAACGATTGATCAAGTAAGAACGTATCTTCCTGAACTACAAAGAAGAGGAATGAACTTCTTTTATCCTACAGCGGGAATGCCTGGACTTAAAATATTTGCTGGTACGATGCCGATTATCTATCAGAATGGTGGACGATTTTATAATGAAACAATTGGTCGAACTGCGCTAAATGAAAATAATGCTATTGAGGGAATGAGGCAGTTAACAGAACTATTCACTATTTATAACATTCCTTATGATGTGCCTAGCTTTTATCAGCAATTTAGGGATGGTTCTCTACCAATCGGAATATCTGATTACTTCATGTACAACCTTATCTTAAATGCGGCGCCGGAAATAGCGAACTCTTGGGATATTGCCTTAATGCCAGGTGTTGAAAATGCGACTGGAGAAGTAGAAAGATGGTCTGCTGGTGGAGCTGAAAGTAACCTGATTTTCAAAGATACAAATAAAAGTGAAGAAGCTTGGCAATTTTTAAAGTGGTGGTCTAGTACCGAAGTACAAATAGCCTTTGGGAACATTCTGCAAACTACTTACGGTGAAGAGTATATTTGGAATACTGCAAATATGGAGGCTTATGCAGGTTTGCCGTGGATCACTGCTCACAAAAATGTCATTATAGAGCAAACTGAATGGTTAACTGAAGTGCCAAGAGTACCTGGAAGCTATATGCTTGAGAGGGAAATTAGTAACGCTTATAACTCGATCATTCTAGACGGACAGAACTTAAGAACAGCGATCGACTTAGCAAGTAAACGTATTAATCGTGAGACTTCACGAAAGTTAGAGGAATTTGGCTATATCAGAAATGGAGAAATAATAAAACATTATCCTAATCCAGAGTTTACTAATGATTAAACGGGGGGCATTTTATGCAAAAGGTAGATAATTTGGGCGTTGCGATTGACGAGGCGAAAATCGGCAATCCAAAGCTTCAAAATAATTTGCAAAAAGCCAAAAGGATCAATAAGACCCCTTACCTCTTTTTGCTTCCATATATGGCGCTGTTTTCACTTTTTATCATAATACCAATCATTATGGCAATCTATCTATCGTTTACTAACTTCAATACGATAGAGCGTCCGGATTTTGTTGGATTTTTAAATTATATTAATCTATTAACACAAGATGAGATCTTTATGCAATACGTATTACCGAATACTGTCTTATTTGCAATTGTAGTAGGACCAGGAGGCTATATTTTAGCCTTCCTTCTAGCTTGGTGTTTAGCCCAGCTAACAACTGTTCCACGAATGATCTTAGCGTTAATTTTCTATTCACCATCTATGACGTCTGGAGTAGCGATGGCGGTTGTTTGGACCATTATTTTTAGTGGGAATCAAGCTGGTTATGCCAACAGCCTGCTAATTCGCTGGGGTATTATTACGGAACCTCTCATATTTCTCCAGGATACAAGATTTATTTTATTAATTATGATTGTTGTTGCATTATGGAGCAGTATGGGAGTTGGATTTCTAGCGATGCTCGCCGGTGTATTAAATGTCGATGAAACGCTTTATGAAGCCGGTGCTATTGATGGAATTCGAAATCGCTTCCAGGAGCTAATTTACATAACTATTCCTTCGATGAAACCACAAATGTTATTTGGAGCAGTTATGGCAATCGTAAACACATTTGCTACAGGTATAATAGGCGTTCAGCTTACCGGGTCCAACCCTACACCAAATTATGCCGGTCAATTAATTGTTAACCACATTGAAGATTATGGATTTATTCGGTTTGAAATGGGTTATGCTGCAGCGCTCTCTGTTGTTTTATTATTAATTATCTATGTATTCGCACACATTTCGAAAAAGCTATTTAGCGAAGCATAAGAAGGGAAAGATGTTATGGCTCTGAAAACAAGCGGTGCAAACCCAAAAAGGTTTCATAAAAGTCAATTGAAATTCTATATCTTCTTAATTCCATTTGCAATCTTTATGTTACTGCCTATCGTCTTTATCATTAATCATGCTTTTAAACCACTTGATGAACTATATGCTTTTCCGCCTAGATTTTTTGTTTACAAACCGACATTTGATAACTTTACAAATCTGTTTGAATTAGCAAATGCCTCTGGGATCCCGATGAGTAGATATGTATTAAACAGTGTAATTGTAACTGTATCAGTTGTGTTTTTGTCTGTATTTATATCTACGTTGGCAGGCTATGTGCTATCTAAAAAGAATTTTAAAGGGAAATTTACTATTTTTGAAATTAATAACGCTGCCTTGATGTTTGTTCCAATCGCCGTTATAATTCCAAGATTTCTGACTGTTTCGTACTTAGGAATTGAAGATACTTTTTTTGCACATATTCTTCCCCTACTTGCGATGCCAGTTGGTTTGTTTTTATTGAAGCAGTTTATTGATCAAATTCCAGACTCCTTAATTGAAGCTGCAGTAATTGACGGAGCAAGTGAGTTTAAAATCTACTTAAAGATAATCTTGCCATTAATTAAACCAGCAATTGCAACAGCTGCAATATTAGCGTTCCAATTAGTATGGAATAATCTAGAAACCTCAATTTTGTTTACGACGAGTGAAAATATGAGAACACTTGCTTTCTTTATGAATACACTTGTGGCCAATACAAATGTAGTTGTTGGTCAAGGGATGGCGGCTGTAGCCTCATTAATTATGTTTATTCCGAATTTAATTTTATTTGTTATTCTGCAAAGCATGGTCATGAACACGATGTCGCATTCTGGGTTAAAGTAGGTGTGAAAATGCTTAAGAAATTTAAATTAAGAACACTTGTAATATGTTTAATGATTTTTTTCTTTGTCAATCCGATTCATAGTTTTGCCAATACAGCTTATAAAACATTTACTGAAGATGGCTATGGAAACTATGTTGAAACCCAGACGGCTTATACAGTTAGGGATACAATTGTAAAATTTGGAGATGAATTGTTTCGACAAGCCTCCGATTTGAAGATTGATAAAAACGGGCTGTTGTATGTCTCGGATACTGGTAATAAACGCATTCTAGTTGGTAATAAGAATGGTGAGCTAGTACGAATTATTGGTGAAGGCGTGTTATCTAGCCCAAATGGCATTTTCTTATCGGAAGATGATAAGTTGTATGTTGCTGATGAAGTAGCTGCGAAAGTATTCGTGTTTTCATTAAATGGTGAATTACTGGCTGAATATGGCAGACCTGATAGTATCTTATTTGGGAAAACATCAACATTTGTGCCTGAAAAAGTTGCTGTCGATCGTCGTGAAAACATCTATATCATCTCTCGTGGGAATTCAAACGGGATTATACAAATTAATGCAAATAGTGGACAATTTATTGGCTACTTTTCGCCGAACAGAACAACCGTAACTCCGTTAACAGTATTTAGAAAAGCAATCTTTACTGATGAACAACTTAGTAGAATGATCAGCATGGTGCCACCTAATGCTCATAATCTTAATATCGATAAACGAGGTCTTGTTTTTACAGTAACTCAAGGTGAAAGGATTTTATCGGTAAAAAAGTTAAATATGGCAGGATTAAACATTCTTGATATGAACGTCTATGACCCTTTTCCGTCATCTATTGATATCGGATCATTAGATAATATCTTTGTTTCTGGTGAAAATGGATTTATTTATGAATATACCAGTGAGGGGAATTTATTATTTGTTTTTGGTGGTAGAGATGACGGTAGACAGCGAGTTGGACTGTTTAGCAAAATTTCAGCTATCGCCTTAGATGAAAATGACAATATCTACGCACTTGATCCTGAAAAAAGACAAATTCAAGTCTTTCAACCGACGGAATTTGCAAATTTGGTCCATGACGCATTAGTTCTTTATCAAAATGGAGATTATCGGGAGAGTAAGGAGCCATGGCAAGAGGTTATTAGGCAAAATAGTTTGTTCGACTTTGCCAATTTAGGATTAGGTGAAGCCTATTTTAAAGAAGAAAATTATCAAGATGCTTTAAACTCATTTCGGGCAGCCAAATATAAGTCAGGTTATTCTGATGCTTTTTGGGAAAATCGAAATATCTGGATGCGAGAAAATATTATTAATCTTCTTTATATCATCATTGCGTTAGTTATCTTGAAAAAAGTAATAAGTAGATTTGAAAGAAAGTATCGCTTCTGGTGCACATTTAAAACAAGAATGAATGATAAATATAATTTGAAATTAGTAAAGGACCTTGTTTTCTTAAAAAATTTGATCCGTCATCCTATTGATAGTTTTTATAGTATTAAATATGAAAATAAAACAAGTTACCTTTCTTCAACTATATTAATGTTTGTGTTTTTCATTCTTTTTATCTTAGAAAAGTACTATTCAGGTTTTATTTTTAGAACGGTTGAAGACGGTGAATTTGCAATTGGTTCAGATTTTGCTTTTGTGGCTGTTGCCTTTCTTTTAGTGATTATATCAAATTATTTAATTTGTACAATCAATGATGGGGAAGGGAAATTCCAGCACATTTATAGTGGCTTTATCTATTCGTTCGCCCCATATTTTATGATTAAACCTTTTGTAATAGTCTTTAGCAATTTTTTAACCTTTAATGAAGTTTATTTGCTTAACTTCACAAATTTTTTCACTTACTCATGGGTAGCAATTTTGATCTTCATAATGGTTAAAGAGATTAATGATTATTCAGTAAAAGAAACGATTAAAATACTCTTTTTGACATTGTTTACGATCCTTATTGGAGTATTGTTAATCTTTATTGTATACGTATTAATTTCCCAAATGCTTCAATTCTTCATTTCTATTTTTAACGAGGGGGTGTATCGATTTGAAAATCGTTAAAATAAAAACGGCGATAAAGATTATCCTTTTTATTGCAATTGTCGGTAGTCTCCTTACGTTTGTATTTACTAGAGACGACTCGGACACTGCAGTGAACGTCCCGAACACTCCAACTATACCAGAGCCATCACAGCCTAATTCTGGTGAAGCTGAACCAGATGAGGAACAACCTGCTGCAGAAATTCCTGTTCCAGAGCAAATAGGTATGGATGATGATGGACTTGAAAATAGAGTGAAAATTATTAACTCGAAGCAACAACAAATCGATGGCCATAAGTATGTAACAGAGAATACACAATATGAAATGTATGTTAAAGAAGAAAATCTCTCTATCATTATGAGAGAAAAGAATACTGGAGCAGTGTTGTACTCTACAATTGATAAGCCTGTAAAAAGTAATGAAGCATGGACAAATTTTATGAAGTCCTCGATCATTATGGAGTATTTAGTAGGAACGAATATTGTTACATATAGAGCTGACATGTATTCGAAAAGTCCGGAAAAAGAAGTGACATACACAGAAAACGGCTTTAACGCAACAATTTATTATCCTGAGCTTGAAATCTCTTATGAATTAGAGGTTACGTTAACTGATTCTGGGTTTGTAGCGGAAATCCCTAAAGAGAAAATCCAAGAAAATAATGATCGGTATCGAGTATCTGGCTTTTATGTTTACCCGTTTTTAGGCTATTCAAAATTGGGAGAGCGTGAGGGGTATATGTTTATCCCAGATGGGTCAGGAGCTTTAATACAACTGAAAGATAATGATGGGAAATATCGACAACCGTATTCGGAAATGGTCTACGGTAATAATGTTGGTATCGATGATCCTTTTGTTTTGTCGCTGTTTAATGGGAGGAACCCATTCAATGACCCTGAAAAAATTCTAGCACCTGTTTTTGGAATGGTTCAAACCGATTCAGAAATCGGTTTTCTTGGAATAATAGAAGAAGGTCAGTATAGTGCAAAAATCGAAGCGTATCCAAGTGGAGCTATTCTTCCATATAATTGGATCACATCAAAGTTTATTTATCGTCAAGTCTATAATCAACCAACAAGTCAACAATCGGGAACGATGGTAGTTCGTCAGAGAAATATGAATGACTTTAATATCAGAGTTCGCTATGAATTGGTGTCCAAGGAGCAAGCCACATATTTTGGTTTAGCTGAGAAATATCGTACTTATTTAATTGATAACGATTTAATTAGTAAAACGGAAGATGACTTCAAGGTAAGAGTCGATTTGTTTGGAGCAGATGTTGAAAATGGCTTGATCTTTAAAAAAGATGTTGCTATGACAACATTTGGTCAGGCAAGCGATATCTATGAAGATTTGCAACAAAACGGTGTAGAGCAAATTTTATCGATTTATAAAGGGTGGCAAAATAAAGGATACTATGGTGGCTTGCCAATTCGTTCGTTTAAGCCTGAATCAACACTAGATGATCGTAAAAGTCTACAAGATTTACTGAAGGAAAGTAATCAACGCAATATTGATCTGTTTTTGTATCACGATGGACTGAGAATTAATTTAGATGAATACCGAAATCCAACCTATAAAGTGATGAGAAAATTAAATAAACGACAATATAGTGAAGATGTTTACGGTAATGTGTATCGTTCCTTTAATTATTTAAATCCGAAATCATCGGTTGATGTTTTGGAAAAGATGAATAAGAGCTACACAAAAAATGGAGTTCAAAACGTCTTACTTGCAGGTATCTCAAATGAGTTATTTTCTTACAGTGAAAGCAATAAGGAATATGATCGAATCACGACAAAAGGATACTATGAATCAATTATTTCTAACTACGATCAGCAGTTTAATTTATTGCTTGAACAACCGTTTTCATATTTATGGAAGTATACAAATGCGATTATTGATCTTCCAGCAAGCTCTTCAAATTACGTTTTTACAAGTGAAGATATCCCTTTTATTGCGTTAACTTTAAAAGGAGTTGTTCCGATGTACTCTGAGTATGTAAACTTCCAAGCGAACCAAAAAGAGTTCTTCTTACAGTTAGTGGAACAAGGGTTAAACCCTTCATTTTTAATTACGCACGAAGATCCATCGGACTTGTTATATACGAATTCTTCACATATATACAGTTCAAAGTACGAGCGTTATCAAGAAGTCATTCAGCAATATTATGAGGAATTAAAAGAGATCCACGTAGCGACCAAAAACTCAGTCATTACAAATTATGAACGGTCAAATGGTTTGACAACCGTCACATATGATAACGGAATTGTTATTTATGTAAACTATCAAGAGCATGGTGTTACGATCGCGGGACAAACAATAGATGCGTTGTCTTATAAGGTGGTGCAAGGCCATTGAAAATTAATAGAAAAAGCTTATATGGATATTTATTTATCTCACCTTGGTTAATTGGTTTTATACTTCTTGTATTATGGCCGTTAGGTCAATCATTCTACTTTAGTTTGAACAATATGAGAATTACACCTGTAGGCCTGCAATTTAAATATGTTGGTTTCAATAACTATTTGGATGTTTGGTTGAAGGATATGTTTTTTATTCAGGAACTGCTTCAATTTGTGCTTCATATCGCACTTCGAGTGCCGGTTATTGTGGTCTTTGCCTTGATTATTGCGATGTTATTAAATGAAAAAGTGAAATTCCAAGGAGCGTTTCGGACCATTTTCTTCTTACCAGTTATTGTTGCAAGCGGTCCGGTCATAGATCAGCTAATTAGCCAAGGTGCAACGACAGTGCCAATGGTAAATCAAGGTGTAATCATAGGAGTACTCATTCAATTTTTCCCTATGTGGTTTGCCGTAGTAATTGGAGAGTTATTCAATCAAATTATTATTATCTTATGGTATTCAGGTGTACAAATTTTAATTTTCCTTGCGGTATTACAGAAGATTGATCCTGCATTATATGAAGCGGCAAAAATCGATGGAGCTTCAGGTTGGGAATGTTTTTGGAAAATTACCTTGCCATCGATTAAACCGATCATTTTAATTAATTTTGTATACACGCTTGTATTTTTAGCAAATAGCAGTCAAAACACGATTATTAATCTTATTTACGCGAATATGTTCTCAGCCACTAGGGGCTATGGATTCGCATCTGCAATGGCCTGGATGTATGCAGTAATTATCTCGATATTGCTTGTCGTCATTTTCTTGGTTTTCCGAGAAAAAGAAACCAAAAGAGTTCTATAGAAAGGTGGAGGACCATGGCAGTTCTTAAAACAAAAGAATTTTATACTCTGCTAAGAAATGATCAGGTAAGCAAAAAAGAAAAATATAGAATTGCAAAAGCAAAGATTGCTCGCCTTTTATTCGGGTTTAATGACCGTAGAGGCCTATTATTAAAACTTATAATTTATACAATGTTGGTATCGATTGGTTTTGTCTATTTGTATCCAGTGCTTTATATGTTTATTACTAGTATGCAATCCTTAGAAGATTTGTTAGACTCGGCGGTAAAATGGATACCTTCCACTTTTTATACAGAAAATTATTCACGAGCCTATTCGGTTATGAATATCAAAGATTCTCTTTCTGGTAGTTTACTAATTGCTACAGTCCCTACCATTTTTCAAGTGGCGGTTGCTTCAATAGTAGGGTTTGGTTTTGCACGATATAACTTTAGGTTTAAAAAACTCTTTTTTGCATTAATGATTTTTAGTTTTATAGTACCTCCACAAATTCTAATGATGCCAACATACCGGTTATTTAGCACCTTTGAATTAACAGGTTCACTAAATGCTTTTATTGTTCCGGCAGCCTTAGGACAAGGGTTAAATAGTACCATTTTCATCTTGATTTTCTATCAATTTTTCAAACAGACACCGCAGTCATTATATGAGGCTGCTGAAGTCGATGGCGCAAATCAATTCACATGTTTCTTCCGGATTGCTGTGCCAATGGCAGTACCTGCTTTTATCATCGCATTCTTATTCTCGTTTGTATGGTACTGGAATGAAACCTATTTAACTAGTTTATATTTAACGAGCAGATCGAATGATCTAACAACAATATTACTTCAGCTACAGCAGTTTGAACAAACGTATGAGGCGATGTATCCGGTTACTGAAAATAGTCCCAATAGAATAAATGAAGGAATTAAAATGGCTGGCACGATCATAAGTATTTTACCTTTATTGCTCATTTACTTTTTTCTACAAAGGTACTTTGTAGAAAGTGTTGACAGAACTGGTATTGCCGGTGAGTAATCACCGTAATATAAAAAAATCGAAACGGGGGAAAGTTATATGGCTAGGAAGTCTTTATTAGGTATCGTTTTTTCGGTTTTATTAATGCTTTTATTGGTTGTTGGTTGTTCTAATGAAACAGGTGTAGATGAAGGAGGCAAACCTTCTGAAGGTACGAAAGAAAATCAACCTACGGATGAAAAGAATGTGGAAGAGAGTCTGGAGCCGATGACAACGGATGAAATCACGCTTACGTATGCTTCGTGGTCAAATCCAGTACTAAATCAGTTTTTAGCTGAGAAATTTATGGATAAGTATCCGAATATTAAAGTTGAAATTGTAAACCTAGAATTTGATGGCTGGAATGATCATTTAACAAACCTAGCAAGTACAGGCGATTTACCTGATGTATATTGGTACCTAGGAAATGTAGACGTTCCGATTAGAAATGGCTGGTTAGGAGATATGACTGAGTACTTTAATAATGATCCTGAAAGTGATAACGTTTTATCGACGATGAAAGGTATGGGTTATTTTGACGGAGAGCGAAAACTTGCAGCTCCTGCGCAATATCTACCATTCACAATCTATTTAGATGAAAATTTATTTGATAAATTAAACGTTCCAATGCCTTCGCCAGATTGGACATATAGTGAAATGATTGACTTAATGCAGGAAATGACAGTTCCAGAACAAGGGATTTTTGGCTACAACTCATTTACTCAACTTTTAACGATGGCGCCAATTGTTAATCAAGATGCGTTCGGCGAATTCGGTTGGGATGGAGAGAAATATGACCTAACTAAAGATTGGGCAGACGCTATGACTCAACATGCTCAGTTTGTAAGAAGTGGTGTACATGCACCGTTCTTTGATACAGATGAAGCAGAAGCGGCTTTTGGTGATCGGTTATTATGGGCTGCTAGTACTGGTCGTATTGCAATGCAATTAGATGCATGGTGGACGATGGGTTTATTTTCACAGCCTGAATTTGTAGACAAGGGTATTAAATGGGTACCTTACGTAGTTCCTCGTGGAGATAATGCAAGTGCATTACACAAACCTGCATTTACGGATTTTGCTGCGATGTCTTCTGCAACAAAGCACCCACGCGAAGCTTATGAGTTAATGAAGTTTTTCGGTTGGGGTAAAGAAGGTTGGTTAGCGAAACTAGAAGCGTTTGAAACATTAAAACATGACGATGGCTCACTTGTGTTCACATTCCCAGATGGTGGTCTTCCATTAATCGACGATGCAGAAATCTGGAATGGTCTTAAGAAGCTTCTTCCGCAAACTGAGTATGTAAGTAACTTCTTAGAAAGAGCGAAGGAACCAATTCCACTTGGTGGTGCTTCTCAACCAGGCTTTCAAACATTTTTAGATGAAGTTTATTTTGGTGGAGAATACGGAGATGTTCAAGCGGCGATTATTGATGGATCGGTTAATGCGCATGACATCTCTCAAAATCTAACAGAGATGATTAATAAATATCGTGAAGAGGCAATGGAAGAATTGTTCTGGTAAATTGAAAAGCATAAGCGCGTGTTAAGCCTCGACAAGCAAATGTTTTGACAGTAAAAAATTTAGTTTTTGACTTTTTTACTGGAAAGTTTTTTGACCTCGAGGAGCTAGGCACTTAAGTTAGAGAAAAGCTAAAGTTCATTTCTTTAGTAATATACTAGGCTGACTCATATGTGTCAGCCTAGTATTATTAAAAACTAGAATATGCAATAAACTGGAAGGGTGAATGAGATGAGTTCATTACAAAAAGCTAGAATGATCGTAGATAAAGACTTCCGTGTATCTGAGGTTGATGAGCGTATTTATGGATCTTTTATTGAACATTTAGGTCGTGCTGTTTATGGTGGCGTTTATGAGCCAGACCATCCAGAGGCAGATGAAAATGGTTTCCGTAAGGATGTTATTGAACTAGTGAAAGAGTTAAATGTTCCAATCGTACGCTACCCAGGTGGAAATATGGTTTCTGCTTACAATTGGGAGGATGGAGTAGGTCCGAGAGAAACTAGACCAAGACGGTTAGAGTTAGCTTGGAGAACGATCGAAACAAATGAAATAGGGACAAATGAATTTGTGAATTGGGCAAAACTTATAAACTCTCAAGTTATGATGGCTGTAAACTTAGGAACACGAGGTATAGATGCAGCTCGTAATTTTATTGAGTATTGTAATCATCCTGGCGGTACATATTATAGTGATCTTCGAAAAAAACATGGGTTTAATAAACCGCATAACATTAAAACATGGTGCTTAGGTAATGAAATGGATGGTCCGTGGCAAATTGGTCATAAAACGGCAGAAGAATACGGCAGATTAGCATTAGAGACAGCTAAGGCAATGAGATTAGTAGATCCTACAATCGAACTTGTTGCTTGTGGTAGTTCGCATACAGGGATGCCAACATTCCCACAATACGAAGCGACGACACTAGAGCATACGTATGATGCGATTGATTATATTTCTTTGCATCAGTATTATGGCAATCCAGATAATGATACGGCTAATTACTTGGCGAAATCAATGGATATGGAACATTTTATTAAGACTATCATTTCTACTTGTGATTACATTAAAGCAAAAAAACGCAGTAAAAAAACAATCAACTTAAGTTTTGATGAATGGAATGTCTGGTATCACTCCCACGGACAGGATAGACAGATTGAGCCTTGGACAATAGCTCCTCCTCAATTAGAGGATGTATATAATTTTGAGGATGCTCTATTAGTTGGCTCAATGTTAATGACCTTTTTACGCAACTCTGATCGAGTGAAAATTGCATGTATGGCTCAGCTCGTGAATGTTATTGCACCAATCATGACTCAAAATGGTGGCAAAGCATGGAAGCAAACGATTTTCTATCCGTATGCACATGTTTCTGCATATGGACGGGGCGTTGCATTACAGCCTGTTGTATCCTCACCTAAATATGATAGCAAAGATTTTACTGATGTGCCTTATCTTGACACTGCAGCAGTGTATAACGAGGAAAGAGCAGAGGTTACTATTTTTGCAGTCAATCGTCATTTAGAAGAATCGCTTACTCTTTCTTGTGATGTTCGTAGCTTTGAAGGGTACGAAATTATTGAACATATTGTATTAGAAAATGATGACTTAAAAGCGGTGAATACTGCAGAAGTTCAAAATGTCCAACCACATACAAATGGGTTATCATCTCTTAACGATGGCATGATTGAAGCATGTATAGCCAAAGCTTCTTGGAACGTAATTCGCTTAAAAAAGAGATAATTTAGACCAAAGATATAGAACACAAAAAAATAGTTGAGACTCTCTCAATTATTTTTTTGTGCTATGTTCATTCTTTAATAAAATGACGTTTCTATACTCTTGATGATAAGAGTTTCTCTATTGGAGGTACTAAGATGAAAAAAGTAATTTTAGTTTTTGTAATCTCAATATTAATTTTTTCCTTAAGTCCAATGAGTATCTATGCAGGAAATCCAGTTATTAAGGATAGGTTTAGTGCTGATCCTGCTGCCCTCGTTCACGATGGTAAAATATATTTGTATGTGGGACGTGATCAAGCGGGGTACCCAGGAGAAATTAAACATTTTTATGTTTTGAAGGAATGGAATGTCTACTCCTCAAGTGACATGATAACTTGGGAGTTGGAGGGTGCTTTGCCAAGAACTGAATTTAAATGGGCAAGGGGTGACTCCGCGTGGGCGGCCCAAGCAATTGAAAAAGACGGAAAATTTTATTGGTATGTAACTGTATTAAATCAAGACCCGACCCCCAAAAAAAATGGCTATGCAATCGGTGTTGCTGTTAGTGATCATCCAGCTAGTGGATTTAAGGATGCAATCGGTGGTCCACTAATCTCAAGTGATATGACAGAAGCACCAATGTTTATGGATCCTAACCAAACATGGGACAATATCGACCCGACTGTATTTATTGATGATGATGGGCAAGCGTTCTTGTACTGGGGAAACACTCATTTGTATTATGCAAAACTAAAGGAAAATATGATTGAGCTTGATGGCGAAATTCAACAAATTACCATCGAAAATATGCCTGGGACATTTACTGAGGCACCTTATCTTCACAAATACAAAGATACATACTATTTGTCATTTGCTATGAATTTCCCTGAAATGACAGCTTACGCTACGAGCAATAGTCCTATGGGCCCTTGGGAATATCGCGGCATTCTATTAGATGCAATGGATGATACCGAAACAAGTCATCAAGCGATCGTCGAATTTGAAGGGGACTGGTATCTTATTTATCATACTGGAGCCTTACCAGGTGGCGGGAACTTCAGGAGATCGACATCAATTGAGAGAATGGAATATAACGAAGATGGGACGATTAATAAAGTCATCCCGTCTGCATCGGGTTTAGTTTTTAATAGCCATTCTATTCGAAACTACAATCAATCAAATTTAGCGATTCGTCATTCGCGCGGAGCGATCAGGGTGAGTCCATATAAAGAAGACTCTTATGATTTTCAATGGCATATTGTTCCTGGATTAGCTATGGAGGGGGATAATTATATCTCTTTTCAAGCTGAAAATAAAGCGGGATATTACTTGAGACATGGTGGAGAATTTACGTCTTTGGTAAAGCATGATGGCACGGAGTCATTCAAATTCGGTGCTACATTTAAAGTAATAAAAGGGTTAGGAAATGATGGAGGAGTCTCATTTCAAGCTTATCATGACGAAGACTTTTATTTGATCCATTATGATAATAACACGATTCGATTAGGGAAGGCAGAATCAGATGAAGAGAAGAATTTAGCTACGTTTATAGTGGTCGACAGTGTTGGGAGTACAAAAGAATTTTCCTTGGTGGAAGAACCAGCTGAACAAATTGGAGATCTAAAGTACGTGATACTAATAGGAGTAAGTTTTATACTAATCATCCTAGGAACGATCCTTGCTAGAATGAGGTCGTTGAAAAAGCTGGTGTAACATCAAAAAAGAAGGGAGCTTCAAATGAAGTCTAAAAAACAAATGATTATTTTATTCCTTATTGGTTTAGTAGGTGCTATTTTATTTTACAGTTTAAAAAGTGATTTTGATGAAGAAGGCAGCAAAAATAAAAGCTCTGATAAAGAAAACGCAGCTAATGAAATTAAAAATGGTGTACAGCCCGAATTTACCGATGCTTCTGTACATGACCCTTCTGTGATTAGAGTCAATGACACATTTTATGTATTTGGCTCTCATTTAGCTTCTGCTAAAACAACCGACCTTATGAATTGGCAGCAGATTTCAACTAGTGTGAACGAAAGCAATCCCCTGATACCAAATGTATTTGAAGAGTTGAAGGAGACTTTTGAATGGGCTCAATCAAATACACTGTGGGCCCCAGATGTCATTCAGTTGGAAGATGGACGTTTTTATATGTATTACAATGCTTGCGAGGGGAGTTCACCTAGATCAGCACTTGGCGTAGCGGTAGCTGACGATATTGAAGGACCTTATCAAGACTTAGGGATCTTTTTGAAATCTGGGATGTGGGGACAACCTAGTGAGAATGGACCAATATATGATCCGACAAAACATCCCAATGTTGTCGATCCGCATACTTTTTTCGATGAAGCTGGCAAGCTGTGGATGGTGTATGGGTCTTATTCTGGAGGGATTTTTATAGTGGAAATGGATTCGAAAACTGGTTTTCCACTCGATGACCAAGGCTATGGGAAAAGGTTAATCGGAGGCAATCATAGTAGAATTGAAGGAGCCTATATACTTTTCAGTCCTGAAACAAACTACTATTATATGTACCTATCATTTGGAGGACTTGATGCAGTCGGCGGATATAATATTCGGGTTGTTCGTTCTGAGAATCCAGATGGTCCATATTACGATGCAGAAGGAAATGAGATGGTAAATGTAAAATCTAATCCGAGCAAGCCCCTTTTTGATGATGTGACGATTAGTCCTTTTGGAGTTAAGTTAATGGGAAATTTTGAATTCATTAAAAGAAGTGAAGATGGTTTCTCAAGACGCCATGGATATGTATCTCCTGGTCATAATTCGGCTTATTATGATAAAGAAATGAATAAAAACTATCTAATATTCCATACTCGTTTTCCAAGAAGAGGAGAACTACACCAAATTAGGGTCCATCAAATGTTTATGAATAGTGAAGGATGGCCGGTTGTGGCACCTCATCGGTACGC
Source organism: Anaerobacillus sp. (assembly GCF_046314235.1). Taxonomy (NCBI): domain Bacteria; kingdom Bacillati; phylum Bacillota; class Bacilli; order Caryophanales; family Bacillaceae; genus Anaerobacillus; species Anaerobacillus sp. The sequence goes on along the minus strand of NZ_JBKBWN010000012.1, from coordinate 68,805 downwards.
TGGTGAAACAATTGACAAAGTTACCAAATCCAATATAGTCGGAGATTATCAATTTGTAAATCATGGAAAAGATATTTCTGCCGACATCAAAAACTCAGTCTTAATCCAACTAAATTCTGATCATACCATATCAGGAGAAGTGACTGGAGAATGGTCGCTAGTTAGTGACAATCAAGCAAAGTTAACTGTAGATGGTGTTGTTTATTACGGCTTTTTCCTGACGCAATGGGATGAGTCTTCCAATAGTAATGTGATGACTTTCAGTGCGTTGTCTAACCAAGGAGTTTCTATTTGGGGGTCTCAACAATAGAGAATTTATTTACCTTCTAATTCATTTTAAAAATGCAATCATAGTTTATAAATATAAAGGAGTGGACCTTTAGTGAATGTTAGATTACTAGATGGAACTTTTAAAGAGTCAGAGCAAAAAGGTAAAGAGTACCTACTCTATCTTGATGTTGATCGACTGATTGCCCCTTGCTATGAAGCCATTTCACAATTACCTAAAAAACCTCGATATGGTGGATGGGAAACAACAGGTATCAGTGGACATTCAATTGGTCATTGGCTTTCGGCAGTCGCGCAAATGTATTCGGTTACGAATGATGAAGAACTAAAGAAAAAAATGGACTATGCAATTGATGAACTTGCTCAACTTCAAAGTCTTGATCAGGAAGGTTATGTAAGTGGTTTTCCTAGATTATGTTTTGATAAAGTTTTTACAGGCACGTTTGAGGTCGAGCATTTTAGTCTCGCTGGTCAATGGGTGCCTTGGTATAGCATTCATAAAATTTTTGCAGGGCTTATCGATGCGTATAAACTCCTTAACCATGAAAAAGCTCTTGAAGTTGTTATCAAACTTGCAAATTGGGCGAAAAAAGGAACCGACAATCTCGATGATGCAAAGTTTGAAAAGATGTTAATTTGTGAACACGGTGGTATGAATGAGACCTTTGCAGATTTATACACGATTACTGGTAACCTAGATTATTTAGGTTTAGCAATCCGATTTTCTCATAAGGCAATCCTTGAGCCGCTAGCAGAGGGTATAGACAATCTTGAGGGGAAACACGCCAATACACAAATTCCGAAAGTCATTGGTGCAGCAAAACTATATGACATAACAGGAGAAACAAAATATCGGGATATGGCGGTTTTCTTTTGGAATGAAGTAACAAAACACCGTTCTTATATTATTGGAGGAAATAGTATCAATGAACATTTTGGACCGCTAAACAGTGAAAAGCTTGGCGTTCAAACGACGGAAACTTGTAACACGTATAATATGCTAAAGCTTACCGAATTTTTGTTTCGCTGGTCCCAAAAAGTAGAATATATCGACTACTTTGAAAAAGCACTTTACAACCATATTCTTGCGTCTCAAGACCCAGACTCCGGCATGAAAACATACTTTGTTTCCACAGAACCTGGACACTTTAAAGTGTACTGTTCACCGGAAGATTCTTTCTGGTGTTGTACTGGAACCGGGATGGAAAACCCAGCACGTTATTCAAGAGGAATATATTATCAAAATAAGGAAGACCTGTATGTCAATTTATTTGTTGCTTCGGAATTAAACATTGCTGATAAAAAACTCAAACTTAGGCAAATAACCGATTTTCCTAAGTCAAACAAAACGAGACTCTCCTTTGAAGAGGCAGATTGTACATTCCTCAATCTTCGAATCCGTGTACCGTATTGGATTTCGGGGAATGTCACAGTGGTTGTAAACGGCATAGAAACATATTCGAGTTCAGAAAACGGCTACTTAACAATTAGTAGGAACTGGGAAACGAGCGATACGATTGACATTGAGCTTCCAATGGGACTTCATACATATACAGCAAAAGATAATTCATTAAAAAGTGGAATTATGTATGGCCCGATTGTTTTAGCTGGTGCGTTAGGGAAAGAAAATTTTCCGGAAACGGATATTCTAGGAGACCATTTAAAATTGAACAACCACCCATTAATAAATGTACCAAGTCTCATTGCTAGTAAAGAAAATTTAAATGAATGGATTAAACCAGTTCCAGGTATGCCACTGACATTTGAAACGGATGCAGTCGGTCAACCAGGAAATGTGAAAGTTAAACTTATTCCATTTCATGAATTGCATCATCAACGGTATACGTTATATTGGAATTTAATGAGTGAGGACGCTTACCAGGAATTTGTGGATCGAGAACAATTGGAACTCGAAAGAATGAGATTGATTACAGTTGACGAAGTTCAACCAAATGAACAACAGCCTGAGGTAGAACATAAAATCAACAAACGAAATTCAAACTCAGGGTATTTGAATATCGTCCAAAGAGGCTGGCGTGATAGTCGTGATGATGGGTATTTTAGTTATGTAATGACAGTAGAACCTACAAAACAAATGTACTTACTAGTAACCTATTTAGGTGGAGATCGAACAATTTACGCTGATGGAAAAAGATACGAACGTGAGTTTGAAATTCTAATTGATGGTACTGTGATTGCAAACCAAAAATTAGAATCGAATGATCAACATGATGCCACTTTTGATGTATGTTATGAGATTCCAACGTCATTAACTGATGGTAAACAAAAAGTAGAAGTTAAGTTTGCATCTACAGAAGGAAAGATCGCTGGTGGGGTTTATGGAGTAAGGATAGTAAATCAGAAAATCTGATTGATTAGTAATGTGGGATTACATTGTCTTAGTTAAGCAGATACTTTGTTTTAGAAGTAGAATCGTACTGTGAAGATATAACTAGAAGGACGATTCCTAAGGAAGTTTCTTAGGAATCGTCTATTGTTTTGTGAATTTAAAATTAATATTTTTATTAATGTATTACTTAATCTGATATTGGTGATAAATATCAAATGAAACTTTGCTATACATGAAAAAAATAGAATTTTATTGTAATATATTAAAGTTAATAAGAATAAAAAAAATAAATAAAAATATTAATTATAAAGAAGGATTTTGAACTTGTAGGTAGAAATTATTAATCTAACATGTCGATATTATAGAAGAACGGTCCAACTCCTATATAGGGGGGATAACTTAGTGCTATATAAAACTAGCTTATTGAGAAATCCGTCTTTCTATTAATATTTAAATGTAAACGGTTTCTTCGAAAAAAAGGAGGGATGCTACTTTATCTTGACTACTAACACAAAAATAGGTGGTAAAAAATTAATGATTATCGATGTTCATTTTTTTATTGAGAGGAGAAGAGATAAGTATGAGTAAAAGGGTATCAAAAAGACTACTTTTATTTTTGTTAATGTTTGCATTAATTATACCGACTTCTGTTTTGGCGAAAGGGAAAATACTAGACACCCCAGCTGCTAACGTAAAAAAGGAAACTACTAGTCAGCCAAATAAAAACAGTAATAGACCACATCTCGATTACCAAGGAAACGCGCCTACTTTTCAAAATGCATCTGTCCATGACCCTTCGATTATAAAAGTTGATGATACGTATTATGTATTTGGCTCTCATATTGATGCTGCCAAATCAACTGATTTAAAATCATGGACTCGATTTACTAATGGCTATACAACTCCTAATAATGTTATATTTGGTGATTTATCACAAAATTTAGCGGGATCTTTCGCTTGGGCGGGAGAAAATGATTCCGATAGTAAAGGCGGTTTTTCCGTTTGGGCACCAGAGATTATTTGGAATGAACATTATCTCAATGAGGACGGCTCAAACGGTGCCTTTATGATGTACTATAGTGCATCTTCTACTTATATTCGCTCGGCAATTGGTTATGCGGTCTCCAAAAATATTGAAGGACCATATACTTATGTCGATACAATCATCTACTCAGGGTTTACTAGAAATGACGCTTATGATGCCAACAGTATCATAAATAAGAAGTGGAGTAATACAAATATTAAAGATTTAATTGAAGATGGGACTTTACAAGCTGAACGCTCAGGCTGGTTTAATAATAATGGAAGCTATAATAATAGTAACTTCCCAAATGCGATCGATGCCAATTTGTTCTTTGATGAGGATGGAAAGCTGTGGATGACCTACGGTTCATGGTCTGGTGGTATTTTTATCCTTGAAATCGATAAAACCACAGGTAAGGCAATTTATCCAGGAAAAGATGGTACAACAGAAGATGGCAGATTAGTAGATCGCTATTTCGGGACAAAAATTTCAGGTGGTTTTGGAAAATCAGGTGAAGGTCCCTATGTAGTCTATGATAAAGAAACTAACTATTATTACTTGTATGTAACATATGGTTGGTTAGCGGCTGACGGTGGTTATCATATGAGATTATTTAGGGCGACAAGTCCAGAGGGGCCATATTTAGATGCCCTAGGGCAAAATGCAGTTTTACCACGTAATACTGATCATGCTCCATATGGTATTAAATTGATGGGGAATTTCTTATTTGAAAGAAAAGTAGGTGATCCTGGGAGCGGTATAGGGTATGGTTATGTTTCTCCTGGTCATAATTCTTTCTATACTGATCCAGAAACTGGTCAACGATTTATAGTTTTTCATACTCGGTTCCCGCAAACGGGGGAAATGCACGAAGTTCGAGTTCATCAGATGTTTATGAATAAAGAGGGCTGGCCAGTGGTTGCCCCATATCGCTATTCAGGTGAAAAGCTAGAGAAAGTTAATAGACAGGATCTAATTGGAGACTATAAATTCATTAACCATGGGAAAGATAATTCTGCTACTCTCAAAAAATCTACATCCATTCGTTTAAATAAAGATAATACAATTTCAGGAGATATGGATGGAACGTGGAAAACAACAGGTCATAACTACGTTGAATTAACTGTAAATGAAATTACGTATAATGGAGTTTTCGTGCGACAATGGGAACCTTCCTCAAAAAGGTATGTTATGACGTTTACAGCGATGTCAGATCAAGGAGTAACTTTCTGGGGCAGTAAGTTGATTGACAAAACAGATGCTGAAATTGTAGCAGATGTTTTAGAAGATCTCACACTTGGTAATACAGAAAGAGTTGTTTCTAATTTGACACTCCCTACAGAAGGGACTCGTAACACGGTAATTTCCTGGGATACTTCAAACGATAAGGTTGTCACAAATAAAGGAGAGGTTACAAGACCGTCATTTGGTTCTGAAGACGTCAATGTGACTCTAACTGCAACTATCGAAAAAGGAGATTTAATAGCGACAAAAAGCTTTACATTAACAGTGTTAGCGTTGAAAGAAGCTTCATTAGTTGCTCATTATGAGTTTGAAGGTAATTTAAATGATAGTACGGGTAATTTACAAGCTGGAACTGTCACTGGTGACCGAATTGATAATACAGGTGGCTCAATTACTTACACTGAAGGAAGAGTTGGGAGTGCAGCAGTATTTGATGGCGCTTCTGGTGTTCGTTTACCAAACGGGCTTCTCTCAAGTAATACGTACTCAGTATCCCTTTGGGTAAATCCAGAACAAATAACTCAATTTACAACAACTTTCTTTGGTGCAAAGGATGGTGAGAACTGGGTAAGTTTACTTCCTAATGGTCCTGTAAATGGAAACACAATGGTGTGGTCTGGAAGTGGCGCTTGGTATGATGCTGTCACGGGTATGACCATCCCTTCAAAACAGTGGTCGCATTTGGCTTTCACCGTAGATAACGGGAAGATAATTGTTTATGTTGACGGAGAGGTAAAATATCAAGGTACAAACTTCCCTAATGTATTTACTACAAATAATGCTAGTTTTAGCCTAGGAGTAAATTGGTGGGATTTACCATTCAGAGGCTTAATGGATGATTTACGTATTTATGAAGGAGCATTAACAGCCTCAGCAGTTGTTGAATTAGCAAAGAGAGAAACTGAAGAAGCTCAGCTAGTTGCGCATTATGCTTTCGAAGAAAACTTAAGTGATCGTATTGAAAACTTTGATGTTGGTACTGTTACCGGTAACCGCATTGATAATACAGGCGGAACAATCTCGTACACAGATGGTCAACTTGGAAAAGCGGCAGTATTTAATGGTTCTTCAGGTGTGCGTTTACCTGATGGGCTTATTAAAGGTAACTCCTATTCAGTCTCGCTATGGTTACACCCGGAACAATTAACTCAATTTACAACAACCTTTTTTGGTGCGAGAGATGTGAATAACTGGATAAGCCTTGTTCCGAATGGTCCGGGTGGAGGGGATACGATGGTTTGGTCAGGCACTACATGGTATGATGCTACCACTGGATTAACTATCAGTCCGAACCAATGGACTCACTTGGCCTTCACTGTGGATAAGGGTAACATTCTTGTTTATGTTAACGGGGTAGTGAAATATAACGGAACAAACTTCCCAAATGTTTTTACGACTAACAATGCTAGCTTCAGTTTAGGAGTGAACTGGTGGGATACTCCATATAAAGGTTTGATAGATGAATTACGTATCTATAAAGGTATCTTAACCTCAACACAAGTTTCGGAATTAGCAAAGACAAACGAGTAAAGATCATAACATAACAAAAAATCGTACTGAATTATGTACGGTTTTTTTGTTATGTTAAAATCTATTTCTAATTAATGAAAATATTAATTTAAATATAAAGATATTATTAATTCGGTTTTTTAAAGCTGAAATTCGACAAAATAATTAAAAGAAAAATTAATTCATCGGCGAAAATAATAATTGACAGCGCTTATAACAATTAATATACTTAGTATAGTTAACTTAAATGTTTATATAAACTATTTTTATTAACTATTCTTATCAGGGGGTTGCCAAGAGGCTTTTGCTTGGACAGTTGCAAAAGGGTTAAAACATAAAAGATAGATGGACCTAATGCAATTGATCCGAATTTGATAACAGACCTTAACGGAACACCTTATTTAATCTACGGCTCATTCTGGTTTCTCCCAAACGGTATGCCAGTGAAAAGATCGAAGCTATTAGTGAAGATTTATCTTTGGTAAAAAGATCAGTTCATAGATACCAAGATGCAAGCAACTCAATTTTTAATAAATAATTAACAAATAAATATGACTTAACTAGTGAAGGGGAATGGATATAATGGGTGTTGAACAACAGTATAAAAATCCTATCGTGGAGCAACGAGCAGATCCTTGGGTGTATAAACATAAGGATGGGTATTACTATTTTACCGGTTCTGTACCAGAATACGATAGAATCGAACTTCGTAGATCAAAAACAATTCAAGGATTAGGGGAAGCGACTCCGGTAACTGTTTGGTGGAAATATGACCAAGGTCCAATGAGTGCAAATATTTGGGCTCCTGAAATTCATTTCATTGATGGGAAATGGTACATCTATTTCGCTGCAGCCAGAACCGCAGAAACGAGGGAAGGTTTATTTGACCATCGTATGTTCGTTCTTGAAACAGATGCTGAAAATCCGTTGGAAGGACCTTGGATTGAAAAGGGTCAAATTAAAACACAATGGGAAACGTTTTCCTTAGATGCAACGACATTTGAACACGATGGTGTAAGATATTTGGTTTGGCCGCAAAAAGATCCGGATATTGTGGGGAACTCAAATTTATATATTGCTAAAATGGAAAACCCTTGGACCATAACTGGCGAACAAGTCATGATTACAACGCCAGAGTATGATTGGGAAAAAATAGGTTTTTTAGTCAATGAAGGCCCAGCTGTACTGAAAAAGAATGGGAAGATATTCCTTGCTTATTCAGCTAGTGCAACGAACCATCATTATTGTATCGGGTTATTGGTGGCAGACGAAGGTAGTGATTTATTAAAGCAGTCCTCTTGGGTTAAACATCCTGTTCCTGTTTTTACAACAAATGCTGCAACTGGGCAATATGGTCCAGGACATAATAGCTTCACTGTTTCGGAGGATGGAACGAAAGACATATTAATTTACCATGCAAGAAATTACAAAGAAATTGATGGCGACCCTCTTTATGATCCTAATCGTCATACGAGAGCACAAGAGATTACATGGGATCTAGATGGAATGCCAATTTTTGGTGTACCAGTACCCGATGCAAAACCAGTAAAAAACTAATCTTAGATCGTGATTAATAATAAAAGAGCGCAAGGATTTATTATCCTCGCGCTCTTTTAATTTTCTTAATGGCTATCCGATATTTTTGCATCTTTCGTATAGAATAGCCTAAAAACAATATCTTGGTTATAGTTACCAAAACCAGTACCGAAAATTGTTACCCCGCCAATATGGTCAGCATCATCTTGGACAGCTATCCGAAACGTCCACAGCTTATCACGAATATTAATTTCGTTAATTGTAATATCGGAAATCCTATTCCCATCGATGAATGTACCATTTGTTGTAACGCGAATAAACTTTAGTAGGCCGTATTGATTAACTACCTTTGGCCACCATTCTGGAGTATATTTCCCTAAACGATCACCAAAATCACCAGGACTCGTCCATGATCCTAATTTCACATGATTTAAGTAAAAGGTTATATCTGAAGGCCAGTTTTCATTTGTAAAAGGCGCCTCTGATGATATTTCCAACGAAATGTCAAGTTCTTGTGGGGTTTGACTTGATAGTAAGAAATTTGGAACTTTATATTCTAGATAGCCTTTACTAAACCAGATAATTTTGGCGTTAACCCGTTCTGGTGCCAAAAGATATCTTGGTTCATCAAATTCACCAACAATATTTTCAATTGTCGCTAAACCACATGTTGGTTCGACCAGGAAGTCTGTATAATGACCAACGGACAACTCTGTTTGATGGTACTCAGTCAAGGTGGCTTCATAGGTAGGGAAGTTAACTTCTAACCGGTCAACGTTAAGAATACATAGTTTTTGAATACCGGCTTTTCCTGGGATCATTTCGGTCCGAATGATACCGCTTTTTTCTAGTTTCTTAATATGCATTGTCATAATTGCACTACTTAGACCATTTGCGTTAGCTAATTCGCGAATATTCATAGGTTGAATTGTTAAATGCTTGATAATTGATAATCGAACATGACTTGCAAGAGCCTCATAGACTGGAAGAGATTTAGTAGAGATATCTAAAATCATTATGGTCCTCCATATAATATTGATAGGTTTTAATAGTAGAATTAATAAAGCTTTATTAATTTTGAGCCATGAGGTGGTAGTGTGTATTCAATGTTTTCCTGGACAAAGCCCATGTCTTCTTGTTTCCAAAGGTCTCTTGCTTGAATTTTTCCAAACAAACCTATTTGGGATAATGAGGTATTGATGAAAGCTTCGTTTTCACTAATGTTAAAGATAGCTAGATATGTTTCTCCTTGACATCCTCTAGCAGTCCAAACCACTAGGTCTCCTTTTCGGGATACGAGCCGATTGCTATGACTATATTGATTAACTTGTAAAACTTCCTTATTTGTTAGTAAGGATAACGTCCATGGGTCATTATCACGAAGTTCGCCACCGAACATTAGTGGAGAGCGAAATATACTCCATAAAGTCATCATTGTCACTTGCTCGTCTTTTGTGAAACGTGTCCAGCGATCTCCGCCAGGACCATCGACAGACCGAATGCCTAAGTGACCGAGTGGGAGCATATCACAATCTGGCCAAAGGCCTGGTTCGACATGTTTTTCCCATTTTTCGCAACGCTCGAACATGTTATAAAGAAGGTTCCATTGATCCCAGAAATCATCAGTGATTCTCCACATATTTGCATTTTTCTTGAAATCTTCAGCAAATTCTAGTGGTGCAGGTCCTGGAGATAAACTCAATACCATCTCTCTTCCGCAGTGATCGATTGCATTCCTGATTAATTCGATTTCACTAAGATGGGTGTTGTAAAGCCTAGAAGCTGCAATATCATCAACCTTCACAAAGTCGACACCCCAGCTAGCATATAACTCAAATAACGAATTATAGTATTGTTGTGCTCCCTCTTTAGTAGCGTCAACTCCATACATATCAGTATTCCATGGGCAAATAGAATTTGTGTGAGCGATGTCTCTTGCTGTAAAATCCCCCCCTAAAATACCAGAATTACTGTGAACAGCTTGGCGAGGTATTCCTCTCATGATATGAATACCAAATTTTAAACCTAAATTATGAATATAATCACCTAGTGGCTTAAATCCTTGTCCGTTCTTTGCAGATGGAAATCTGTTTACCGAAGGAAGTAAACGAGAGTATCTATCCATTGTTAACGGAGTAAAAGGATGATAGAACGAAGAGTTTGCAGTCGGTTCGAACCACTGAATGTCGACGACGACATAAGTCCAACCGTATTGTTTTAAATTTGTTGCGATGTAATCGGCATTCCCTTTTACTTCTGCTTCGGTAACGCTTGCTCCGTAACAATCCCAACTATTCCAGCCCATTGGAGGGGTTGGTGCAATTTTAATATGCTTCATAAAAAAACGCCTACCTTTCTATCAAAATACAATTAATTAACTTATAATATATTTAGTAATATATTAACATTTCTATTATTGAATATAAAGACTTAATTAAAGCGTTTTATTATTTATTTAACGCTAGTTATAATAGATATGGAACTAGATTTATTTATTTGTTAATATTAAATGTATATATTAATAATTTGTCTTGAATTTTAGATTGTAATTGGAATAATAAAAAGGGAATTGTTAACCTAAGTCCGATGATGTGTTGTTTGTGAGTTAAATAAATATGAAGATGGGAAAGGGAGATTAGTATGAACAAATTTTCCGTAATGGATAGTGAATGTGCATGTGGACAAAAACATTTTGATATCAATGTCGAAAAGATTGTGATTGAAAGTGGTGCATTGAATGGAGTTGTTGAATTTTTAAGAGAAAAGGCACTTTCTCACATTCTTCTGGTTGTTGATGAAAATACGTACAAAGCGGCAGGGCGAGCACTTTGTAATTTACTTAGTAATAGTATCTACAATGTGGATATTTGTTTGCTTAAACCTGATGATTTAAATGATGTTGTTGCTAATGAGAGTTCGATTGTGCAACTTTTACTCGCTGCCCCACAGAACGTTGACGTTTTGTTAGCGGTAGGCTCTGGGACAATTCATGATATTACTAGAATTGTCAGTTTTAAAATGTCTAAACCGTTTATCTCAGTTCCTACAGCCCCTTCCGTAGATGGATTTAGCTCGATGGGGGCCCCGTTGGTGATAAGAGGCGTGAAAACAACTTATCAAACGCAGGCACCTATTGCTGTGTTTGCGGATTTAGAAGTTCTAGTAAAAGCACCTAAAAAAATGATTGCAGCTGGTTTTGGTGATATGTTAGGCAAATATACTTCACTAGCCGATTGGCGTTTTAGTAGCCTTATCGGTGGAGAAGCATTTTGTCCGTTAAGCTTCGATGTTACTAAGGGTGCATTAGAAACTTGTGTAAATAATCTTGAATTGATAGCGGCAGGGGAGAGTGAAGGGATTAAAGTTTTAATGGAAGCTTTAATTAATTCAGGATTCGCGATGCTATTAATCGGACAGTCCTTCCCAGCCTCAGGAGCAGAACACCATGTATCTCACTATTGGGAAATGGAGTTTATCCGGAGGAAAAAACCGCAAGTTCTTCATGGGACAAAGGTGGCAATCTCGTGCCAATTAGTAGCAGATTTTTATAAAAATACTGTTAGAAAGTCGGTTGTTCGGGGGCGAAGTATAAATTCAAAAAATGAAATTTTAAAGAAAGTACAAGGAAATCTGGACACTGTTTTAGAGATTATTGATAGTATTCCAGAGAGTAGTGTATTAAAAGAAATGGTAATTAGATTAGGTGGAGAAACATTGCCAGCCGAACTGGGAATTAGTAATGCGCTTATTAAAAAAAGCTTAAACGAAGCGCATTATATTAGAGATCGTTTTACCCTTTTGCGTTTTTATAATGAATATATTCGAGGACAATAAAGGTTCCTAGAATTTATCAGAGCTTTTGTCATAAAAATCCATACTTAGTATTACGTTTGCATTTGTACGTACATAAAATGTTTAAAGTGAAAAAACACTAGTATATCTAATAAATAAGCTCATATTTTTAGAAAAAGTTCAATAATTCTTACGATATATTAAAAAAAACAGTGGAAAAATGTACGTACAAGTGTATAATTAATTTGAAGTTGAATTTAGCATGGAAGGAGAAAAAACATGTTAGTACAGTTGAAAGAAATTGTATTTAAAGCAAACCTCGCGTTACCCAAACACGAATTAGTTACTTTTACATGGGGGAATGTTAGTGGGATTGATCGCCAAAGTGGTCTTGTAGTTATTAAACCGAGTGGTGTTGAGTATTTTGAAATGAGAAGTAGGGACATGGTCGTTGTTGATTTGGATGGGAATGTCGTACAAGGTGATTTAAATCCATCATCTGATACAGCTACACATCTAGTTCTTTATAAAGCTTTTCCTGAAATTGGTGGAATTGTGCACACGCATTCGAGAAATGCAACAAGTTGGGCGCAAGCAGGACGGTCAATACCAGCGTTTGGTACGACTCATGCTGACTATTTTTATGGAAGTATTCCATGTACAAGAGAAATGAGAGAACACGAAATAAAGGGTGCCTATGAGCTCGAAACAGGAAATGTTATTGTTGAAACATTTGAGACATTACAGCTCAATCCTTTGCATACTCCAGGTATCCTAGTCCATTCACATGCTCCATTTACATGGGGAAAAGACCCATATAGTGCCGTTCATAACGCAGTCGTTTTAGAGGAAGTTGCCAGAATGGGGCTTAATACACTGGCGCTTAATCCACAAACGCCACCGATGGACCAAACCTTGTTGGAACGTCATTTTTTACGAAAGCATGGAGTAAATGCATACTACGGACAAAGTAAAAAAAGAGAGGATTAATTTTGGGCGCGATGAAAATATTGTGATGAAGCGTTTAAAATCAATTTAAGAACAAAATTAGGTTTTAGATTAATAGATTTACTATTACATTTTTTAGGAGGACAATATCAATGCTAAAAACAAAACAATATCAATTTTGGTTTGTGACAGGTAGTCAACATTTATATGGACATGAAACAATTCAACAAGTAGAAGATCATTCTCGTCAAATCGTCGAAGGTTTAAATCAAGATGAAACAATCCCGTTTGAAGTTGTTTTAAAACCAGTCTTAACAACGCCGGATGCTATTCGTAGGCTGTGTATCGACGCAAATACTGATGAGAATTGTGCAGGACTGATTACATGGATGCATACGTTTTCACCAGCAAAAATGTGGATTGCAGGTCTTTCTGAATTAAGAAAGCCACTATTGCACCTACATACACAATTCAATCGTGATATTCCATGGGATAAAATTGATATGGACTTTATGAATCTAAATCAGTCAGCTCATGGTGACCGTGAGTATGGATTTATTGGTGCGCGTATGAAAATTGCCAGAAAAGTTGTTGTTGGCCACTGGCAGGATCCAAAAGTAAGAACAAGAACAGCAGACTGGATGAGAACAGCAACTGCTTTTACTGATGGAAAGAACCTGAAGGTCGCGAGATTCGGAGATAATATGCGCGAAGTCGCAGTAACTGAGGGAGACAAAGTTGAAGCTCAAATTAAATTAGGATGGTCAACATCTGGATTTGGGATTGGTGATTTAGTTCAAAGAATGAATGACATCTCAGAACAAGAAGTAAATGCTCTTTATGAAGTCTACAATGAGTTATATGATATCGACCCAAAGGCTACTACTTCAGCGGATTACCGTAATTCAATTTTAGAACAAGCGCGGATTGAATTAGGCATGAAAGCCTTTTTAGAAGAAGGTGGGTTTACAGCTTTCACAACAAACTTTGAAGACCTTCATGGAATGAAGCAACTACCAGGTCTAGCTGTCCAACGTTTAATGGAGCAAGGGTACGGCTTTGGTGGAGAGGGCGATTGGAAAACTGCAGCTTTACTCAGAATGATGAAAATCATTGCTGGTGGAAAAGGGACTTCATTTATGGAGGACTATACGTATCATTTAGAATTAGGCAACGAATTAGTACTTGGATCACATATGCTAGAGGTTTGTCCAACAATTGCTGCAAATCGACCGAAAATCCAAGTTCATCCATTGGGAATCGGTGGGAAGCAAGATCCTGCAAGGATGGTGTTTGATGGTGACGCGGGCCGTGCGTTAAATGCATCGATTATTGACTTAGGTCATCGTTTCCGTTTAGTTGTTAATGAAGTAGATGCAGTAAGACCTATGAAAGAGATGCCAAAGCTTCCGGTAGCAAAAGTACTATGGAAACCGCAACCATCATTAAGTGAATCGGCAGAAGCGTGGATCCACGCAGGAGGAGCACATCATACAGTATTCTCATTCAAGGTAACACCTGAGCAATTGTTTGATTGGTCAGTAATGACTGACATCGAGTGTGTGTTTATTAATAATTCAACAAATGTGATGAGCTTCCAAAACGAGTTAAGATGGAATGAGATTGCTCGAAAGTTTTAAAATTTTTTATAGATTCGAAAAAAAATAGGAGGCTTCCTACTTTATGAAAAATACAGTAATCATTAATACTGATGTTGAAAAAGGAATTATTAATAAAAATATTTATGGCCAATTTGCAGAGCACTTAGGTAGATGTATCTATGAGGGTCTATGGGTAGGAGAAAATTCCCCAATCCCAAATACAAACGGTATTAGAAATGACGTTCTTGAGGCGTTAAAAAATATCAATGTTCCAGTATTACGTTGGCCTGGTGGTTGTTTTGCAGATGAATATCACTGGAAAGATGGAGTGGGCCCGCGCGAGCAGCGAAAAAGAATGGTAAATACGCACTGGGGTGGCGTTATTGAAAACAACCATTTTGGAACCCATGAATTTATGCAACTGTGTGAACTGCTCGATTGTGAGCCGTATATTTGTGGTAATGTAGGAAGTGGGACTGTCCAGGAAATGTCAGAATGGGTAGAGTATATGACACTAAATGGAGAATCACCAATGGCCGATTGGAGAAAAGAAAATGGTCGCGAAGAGCCTTGGAACTTAACGTACTTTGGTGTAGGAAACGAAAACTGGGGCTGTGGTGGAAATATGCGCCCAGAATATTATGCGGATCTTTATCGACGTTATCAAACCTACGTAAGAAATTATGGGAAAAATAAAATTTATAAAATTGCTGGTGGCGCTAATGTTGATGATTACCGTTGGACAGAGGTGCTGATGCGTGAAGCTCACTGGCTAATGGATGGTTTAAGTCTTCATTACTATACTATACCAGGAGATTTTTGGTTAGGGAAAGGATCTGCAACTGATCCGAGAGCTGAAGAATGGTTCGTGACAATGAAAAAAGCACTTCATATGGATGAATTAATTACAAAGCATTCAACAATTATGGATAAGTACGACCCAGCTAAGCGGATCGGTATGATCATTGATGAATGGGGCACTTGGTTTGACGTAGAACCTGGTACAAACCCTGGTTTTCTCTATCAACAAAATACAATTCGGGATGCACTAGTAGCAGGAGTTCACTTCCATATTTTTCATAAGCATAGTGATCGTGTACAAATGACAAACATCGCACAAGCAGTAAATGTATTACAAGCGATGGTCTTAACAGAAGGGGAAAAGATGCTCCTTACTCCTACTTATCATGTATTCGAAATGTTTAAAGTACACCAAGATGCTACCAAATTAGATATTGAGACAATTGTTGAAGAATATGAGATGAATGGTGAAAAACTACCATCTGTCAGTGCATCTGCATCAAAGGATGCAAATGGGAAAATTCATATCAGTTTGTGTAATCTTAATCATCAAGCAGAAAGTACAGTAAACATCGATTTACGTGGGTTATATGATGGTATAGCCAAAATTTCAGGAAGAATTTTAACTGCAGATAAACCTAATGAACATAATACATTTGAACAACCAGAAGTAGTAAAGCCAGTTGAATTTAAAAGCTTTACAGTATTCAATAGTGAGTTAACTGTAATACTACCAGCGATGTCTGTTGTTGTTTTAGCTGTAGAGTAAATGAGTAGAAAAACCGAATGTAAATGGTGCCGTCCTATTGTTGTTGAAGGTATCAATGATATTGATGAACTTGATGATACACAAACAGTCTCTGAGGAGATTTATGAACAAAGATTGGCGATTTGTATGGATTGTTCTTCCTTGCAATACGGAACAACCTGCAAACATTCAGGATGTATCGTAAGCTATCGAACTTTGCTTATAGATAAGAGCTGTCCTTATCCAGGGGAAGCTAAGTGGTAAAACGAATAAGGTAGAAATAAATATATTTAGGGGTTATTCTATGTAGAGTAACCCTTTTTTTATTGTTGATCATTTCAACATAATAAAAATTTAGTGGCGGTGATAAATATAATGGTAAAAAAAGCATTTTTCTTTGACCTTGACGACACTCTCTATGATCAATTACAACCTTTTAAAGAAGCAGTTATTTGTTCATACAGTACTATAGAAGAGTTGCCATTTGAGAAAATATTTAAAAGATCAAGGGAATATAGCGATATACTTTGGGACCAATATTGTTCGAATAAAGTAAGTTTAGAAGAATTAAGGGTAAAAAGACTAGTACTTGCATTTGAGGATTTTAAATACAAGTTAGAACCTAAGCAAGCAATGGAAATCCAAGAAAGATATGAGGAAAGACAGAATAAAATTAAACTTTCTAAGGGGGTTATTTCCTGTTTGACTAGTTTAAAAGAAAAAGGGTTTTTGGTCGGTATAATAACAAATGGTCCAGTTGAGCATCAGATGAAAAAAATTATAAATTTACAACTGGATGCATTTGTATCAAAGGAGCTAATTTTTATTTCTGACGGGGTAGGAATTGCAAAACCAGATCCCCGAATTTTTTTACATGTAAATAATAGAATTGGGATTAAACCGGAGAATTGCTACTATGCCGGGGATTCCTGGCGTAATGATGTAGTTCCATCCCTTAATGCGGGATGGAATAGTGTCTGGTATAATTTTCGTTGTAGGAAACCAGAAACAACGGATATCCCATACAAGGTGATTTATAGTTACCATGAACTTGATATGTAAGTTGTCAAGAAATAGCAGTTAAAGAAAATGAGGCTGTCCCACGTTTCAGAGCACCTCGAAATCACACTATAGATAGAGAAGTGTATGTTTGTACATAATCTATTTATAGTAGGGGAGTTGACTGATACATTGGGACAGCCTCATATAGATCAGTTGTCATTCGTTTTTTTGGTAATATAATTTAAAAATAATGTCTTGATTATAGTTGCCAAACGAGGAGCCGAATAACGTTAGCCCGCCAACATGTTTTGCATCTTCTAAGACGGCAAGTCGGAAGGTCCATAAATTTTGATTTACATTTAATTGATCTATAGTGACATTGGAAATTTGTTGACCATCAATAAAAGTTCCAACTGAGTTAACCTTTAAAACTTTTAGCAGTCCATATTGATTGATTTCATCCCACCACCAATCAGGTGTATACTTTCCTTTTTTACCACCACCAAAATCTCCTGGGCTAGTCCAACTTCCAATTAAAACTCCATTTAAAAAGAAGGAAATATCTGAAGGCCAATTATCATTTGCATACGGTGCTTCAGAACATAATTCCATGGAGATTTCTAATTCAGTAGGTTCTTCATCCTTCATTAAGTAATTTGGCACTTTGTACTCAACGAAACCTTGTCCGAACCAGAAGATACCAGCATTAACTCTTTCAGGGTCAAGAAAATATCGTGGCTCATCAAAAATCCCAATTACATTTTGAGAGGTGGCGATCCCACATGTAGGTTTTATCTCAAAATCAGTGTAATGGCCTACGGATACTACGGTTTTGTGATAATGCTTCTCTTGAATGTCTGATTTTTGTGGGAAGGAAATTTCGATCGTTTTAGTAATTAGTGAACAAACTTTTTTAGTACCGCCTTTTCCAGGGACCATCTTTGTTTTAATAATTCCAGCCTTTTCCAATTTTCTTATATGCATTGTCATAATGGCACTACTCAGCTCAAGGGCTTCTGCAATCTCTTTAATGTTCATTTCTTTATCTGCTAACAAATGAATAATTGACAACCTAACTCCACTTGCCAGCGCTTCATATATTGGTAATGAATTAGTTGAAATATCAGCTTCCATATTAGTCCTCCCGGTATTAAAAAATGTTAATGCTAAGAGCATCAAACCTTAAGTTTCTTTTCATAAACATAATCATTAACTATAATATAACGCTATTTCATTATAAAGCAAGAGAAATAGCGTTTTATATTAATTGTAAAACCCTTGAATGGATAACGATAACATTAAGAGTTACTCGGAGTAGATTTACTTCGTATGGTATGATCACCGAGTTGTCACGAATACAAACCAAATTTTTTTATTGGATAATAATAGTAACATAAAATAAAATTAATTATAGTGAAAGATTGTCCGTACAAGTGTATAATGTTTTTATTAGGGATTAAAAATTTACAGGTTGAAAAACAAAAATGACTTTGTAATACTCAAATATAAAAAATGAAACTTTCTTTTTATATCAGTAATGTCGCAAGGTTTAGAAAAAAAGAGGTGTCTATATGGAGACAAAATATAGTATGGTCAAACAAAACATTAAATCGAAAATACTTGATGGCACGTTTAATTCTCAACAGCGAATAAGTTCAGAAAATGATTTAATGAAGGAGTTTGGGGTTAGTAGGCACACCGTTAGGATTGCTATTGGAGAATTAGTAAATGAGGGTTGGTTATACCGGGAACAAGGTGCAGGGACATTTGTGGCTGACCGTTCGAAAGAGGAGAATAGAGCCGAGAAAAAAACGAAAAACATTGCCATTGTTACAACTTTTATTTCTGATTATATCTTTCCATCGATTATTCGTGGAGCAGAGTCTTATTTAAGTGAAGAGGGATATCAGGTCAGTTTGTATAGTACGAATAATAATCACGAAAGTGAGATGAGGATTTTAGAAAATCTCCTTTCCCAAAACATTGATGGAATTATTATCGAACCAACAAAAAGTGCGTTTTCCAATCCAAATATAAACTACTATTTTAACCTTGAACGCTTAAATATCCCTTATATTATGATCAATGCTTTTTATGATGAACTAGAGCCAATTTGTTTAATTATGAACGATGAAAAAGGCGGTTTTATTCAAACGGAGCATCTAATTAAGCTTGGCCACAAAAATATTGTTGGTTTTTTTAAAAACGATGATATTCAAGGAGTAAAACGAATGAAGGGCTATATAAAGGCTCATCGCACAAACCAAATACCTATAAATCCTACAAATATTATTACGTATAGTTCAGAGGAAAAAAAAATCAAGCCAGTGGAAGAATTAAAAAAATTATTAGCATCAGGTGAACAACCAACTGCTCTTGTCTGTTATAATGATGAGCTCACTCTGTTTTTACTAGACGTTCTAAGAGAAAAGAAATTGCATGTTCCCAATGATATTTCGATTGTAGGTTATGATGACTCATTTTTGGCTCAGGCTTCTGAGGTTAAATTGACGACGATCAAACATCCCAAAAATGAATTAGGCGAAACTGCTGCAAAAATGATTGTTGAGCTTGTAAAAGTAAAAGAAGGTAATAGTCGAAAATCAGACGTTAAAGTTGAAACGGTTGTTTATGAGCCTGAACTGGTCTTAAGAAGTTCTACAAGGAAGCTGTAAAGATATTATAGAAATAAAAATGCATATTTTCTTTTGGAGTTCAGGTATGAAAAGTGGCTAGAACAGTTTTTTTAGAAGTAGTGATAAAGGAATTAATCCCTATCTGAAAAACCTAACTGTGAAGTGAACTGCTCACAGTTAGGTTTAGTATTAATAATGAGTCCATTTTTTTAGTGAGCACGGAAGATTTCCATCATCGTAGTACGTCTTCTTTATTTGCCTGCCACGTAGCGATAAGCTAACGAGCCATTAAGCTTAAGAAACAAATGCGGTATTCCTTTATTGAGGAATGTATGAAATACAGCTATGAAAATATGAAAAAATAATTATATATATTAATAGCTAAATCAGTTTCATTTACCTTATACTTAATCATGGTAAAGAATTAAAACAACTAGGGAGAGATACATATTGAGTAATGAAATTACGGAATTAAACAAAAAAGAAGAACTTATCTATTTAAGGAACAAGCTACTAATTTTGGTTTTGTGGTTTACATCCATTCTTAGCATGGCATTTATCATAATGTCAGGTTTTGGTATTATTGAGACACTACTCATGTTTTCAATAAGTATATTCATTAATGCGGTCATAACATTCCTTGTTATTAAGAGACTGTTTATTTATGTTACAAAATATATCATTGTAGGTTCATTTATAATATCTATTTTTTTCACATTCTTTGGACCAGCTGTAACCCTGTCTTTATTTTTTCTTATCGCATTTTACGTAGTATTAATCGCAATGTACGAAGATTGGATTTCAACTCTTATTGTTGGGGGAGGTTCCTTAATTATAGCTAATATTGGCTTTTCTAAAAGTTATAACTTCGCACTTCCTGAAAATTTATTGCCGGAATTAATCTCTATTAACTTCTTTCTTGTTTTAATTATTGGAGTTATTTTTGTTCATGGTCGTTTTAATGTAAAGGTAAGAAACCATGTCGAGTCTTTAATAAAAGAAGTAATAGAAATGAAAGATAGAAGTGAGCAAAATAATGACTCTATTAGGAAATCTGTTACAACTTTAAAAAGCTTTAGCACTGGATTGGTTAAAAATATAAGTTCCACATCTAGCATCTCGCAAGACCTGTCACAAACGTTTAATGAAATGGCAACAGGGTCTTCTAATCAAGTAGAGAGCATTTCAAGAATTAATGATTCTATTCGCAATACCTCTAATTTTACAAATGGAGTAAAAGAAACAGCTGATGATATGTCTGGGAAGTCATCAGAAAATTTAAATGTTGTAAAAGAAGGGAATCAAAATTTAAACAAATTGCAGAACGAGATTGGTAACATCTCTAATGTTATAGGCGGAATGGTTAACGTTACACAAGAATTAAATGAACAGAGCTCAAAAATTGCAGATATCATTGTTGAAATAAATGATATTTCCAACCAGACTAATTTACTAGCACTTAATGCGGCAATTGAGGCAGCTCGTGCCGGAGAACACGGAAAAGGCTTCGCGGTAGTAGCAGATGAAGTTCGAAAACTAGCTGAGAGTTCCCGAAAATCAACAGAATTAGTTCAAACCATTTTAAATGGAATAGAAGAAAAAGTTCACATGGCAATAGAGCAAGCTCAAAAGGGTGACGAAGCTGCAGAATACAGTGAGAAAGCCCTATCATCTGTTCAAACTGTTTTTGAAAAAATAATATCAAATGCAGAAGAAACGACCAGTGCTTCTAAAAAAATCGAAAGAATGCTAAGCGAACTAAATCAATCCTCCGAAAGTATATCAGCAGAGGTAGAAGCAATCGCAAGTGTTACAGAAGAACATAGTGCATCTACACAGGAAGTGTTAAGTAGTTTTGACGAACAATACTCAAGGATAAAGGATATAGAAGCTCAATATACTGAATTAGAAAAGATCATTGAGCAACTCGATGAAATTGCAAATAAAAAATAATAGTAGAGTTTGTTTAGGAAAGGAGGGATTTTTAATTCCCTCCTTTTTTTCATTCTCTTTATTGGAACTACAGGGAAGAACATGTCATTGATAAAATAATTGTGACAAAAACAAAAACAAATCAAAGATAAATTTTGATTTGTTTTTGTTTGTTATTGACTCGTTTTGTTTTGTGGAGTAAGATAAAGCAAAGTTAATTATTAATTAATAATATTTTTAAATATATAAATAAAAGTAAAGAGGAGACGATCAAAATGAATACTTTAAAGATGGATGTACTGAGTGCCCAGTTTATTCAAGATATGATGAAGACAACAGCTAACCTTTATCGTTTAGGCTGGGATGAGCGAAACGGGGGAAACATTAGCTATTTATTAAGAGAAGAGGAAGTTACTCCTTATTTAGATATCAATGATGTGAAACGTACAGTGAAGATTAGCTTTAATGCAAAAGAAATTGCAGGAAGTTACTTTATCGTAACTGGTTCTGGTAAATATTTTAAAAACGTAATCGATGAACCAGAAGGGAATTTAGGAATAATTCGTATTGGTCAAGATGGAACAAGTGTTGATATTTTATGGGGCTTTGTAGGCGGAGCAGTTCCAACAAGCGAATTATCTTCTCATTTAATGAGTCACATTGAAAGACTTAAAGTAGATACAGAACATCGTATTGTTATGCACTGCCATGCTACACACTTAATTGGAATGACATTTACTCATGAACTTGATGAAGCTCTTTTCACAAAAACACTTTGGGAAATGTGTACCGAATGTATCGTTGTTTTTCCAGATGGTGTAGGCCTTATTCC
This sequence comes from Anaerobacillus sp., assembly GCF_046314235.1. NCBI lineage: Bacteria > Bacillati > Bacillota > Bacilli > Caryophanales > Bacillaceae > Anaerobacillus > Anaerobacillus sp. The sequence goes on along the minus strand of NZ_JBKBWN010000012.1, from coordinate 46,561 downwards.
ATGGATGGTACCTGGTACAGATCAAATTGGACAATCGACTGCTGACAAAATGAAAACAACTCGTTTAGTAATATGGCCACATCACGGTATATTTGGTACTGGAACTACTATGGATGAAACTTTTGGGTTAATCGAAACAGCTGAAAAAGCTGCAGAAGTTTATACAATTGTTTGTGCTCAAGGTGGTAAGAAGCAAACAATTACAGACCAACAGTTAAAAGATTTAGCAGATGCTTTTGGTGTAGTACCGCGTTCAGGCGTTTTAGAGTTATAAAAATAATCCATGAAGGCTGAGACCTACTTTAGTAGGGGCAGTCTTTTTTTGTGGAAAAGGGGGACGGAGCGCTGTAACAAAGAAGTGAAATCGTTGAAGAAACTCTGCTCCACAGCCTTAATTAGAATTCCTAAAACATTGATTAAGTGATAGGATATCATTAGTAACTATTTTGTTGGAGGGGTAACAATGGATGAGCTTCTATATGAATTAATTCAGTTGACTGATGAGGAACAGCTAATCCTACAAAGTGATAAAAAAGTCTTAAAAGATATGTACACTAGCCAACGAAATTTTATTATTGAAAGTGAAAAGTTTTTAAGTAAAGATAAAATGATTATGGTACGAAAACATACACGGTTTGTTGATTTTCCTATGCATAAGCATAACTATATTGAAATTAATTATGTTTATAATGGAACGTTAAAGCAAAAAGTAGGAAAAGAAGAAATTACCTTAAAAAAAGGAGAATTACTTTTTTTAAACCAACATATTGAACATGAAATTGATGCATGTACAAAAGACGACATCATTATCAATTTTATTATTCAACCTCAATTTTTTGAGTTTATCCTTTCTTACTTAAATTCGGAAAATTTAGTTAGCGAGTTTCTCATTAGTAGCTTATACAACCACACACATAATGGCCATTTTCTTTATTTCCAAGTATCAGAAATTGAAGAAATTCAAGAATTAATTAAAAAGATGATTGTTGAAATAATGTCGCCAAGTTTGTTATCAGATTCTTCAATTAAACTGTATATGGGCCTTTTAATGGTTCAGTTAATAAAAAATGCCAGTAAAGCTGTTAATAATAAAGACCAATCTCTTCAGCACTATATAATAGTAGAATCACTAAAATACATCGATGAAAATTATAAACAGGCTTCCCTTTATGAATTAGCAAAAAAACTAAAGCAACCACATTATTCGTTAAGTAAACAGATTAAAAAAGCAACGAGTTATACTTTTAAAGAATTACTTCAAGAAAAGCGTTTATCTAAAGCTAAAGAGCTTTTTGATAGCACGAAATTACCAATAGTAACCGTTGTCGAAGAAGTAGGTTATGACAACATTAGTTATTTTTATCGAATTTTTAAAAAGAAATATCAGATGACGCCTAAGGAATATCGGAAGTTGGAATGAAACAGATTGCTATTACCGTAATGGTAGTAGTTTTTTTTGCTTTTGGATAATATAAAATTTTATTTTGAAAGCAGTCTAGCTACAGGTGCAGGTGCAGGTGCAGGTGCTTGCGCTTTCTTACTATCTTAATATGATAACTATGAAATTATTCTATGAACAAGAAGTTTACCAGTTTTTAAATGCAAATAAGGACAATAAAAAAACTACTGACGATATTATTAAATCTTGAAAATGCCTTTAAGATAGGAAATATAAGTAAACGTTTTCAGGTAAAGGGTGGTGCAAATGAAAAAATATAGTTTAGCTGTTGACATCGGAGCTTCAAGTGGAAGGCTCATACTAGGTTCACTTGATCAACAACAATTAAAACTAGAGGAAATTCACCGTTTTGAAAATAAGATTGTTCAAAAAGATCAACATTATTGTTGGGAAGTAGACAAGTTGTTTGACGAAATCAAGACAGGAATTAAAAAGTGTCAAGAAAAAGGGATCAAGCCAGAGAGTATTGGAATTGATACGTGGGCAGTTGATTTTGTTTTATTAGATGAGAATGATAAGTCGATCACTGAGGCAGTTGCTTATCGTGATCCGAGAACAGATGGGGTCATGGATGAAGTATTCAAACAAGTATCCAAAGAAAAAATTTATCAAGAGACAGGAATTCAATTTCAGAAATTTAACACTATCTATCAGTTATTTTCGCTAAAAATGAAACAACCTGAAATCTTAAATAAAGCAAGGACATTCTTAATGATCCCTGATTATTTTAACTTTTTATTAACAGGGAAGAAAGCAAATGAGTATACAAATGCTACTTCGACACAGTTGGTAAATGCATCAACGAAAGATTGGGACGATCAGTTATTAGATCAATTAGAGATACCTAAGAAAATGTTTCAGGAAATTAAGCCACCTAAAACGATCTTAGGTAATTTATCAGACGAACTCGTTGCAGAATTTGGTTTTGGCATGAAGGTGGTTCTTCCTGCTACTCATGACACCGGTTCGGCAGTTATTTCTGTACCAGAGTTAGATGAAACAATCTATTTAAGTTCTGGAACTTGGTCGTTAATTGGAATTGAAAATTCATTGCCTATTTGTGGTCCAAAAGCACTTCAATATAACTTCACCAATGAGGGTGGAATTGATTACCGTTACCGTTTCTTAAAAAATATTATGGGGCTTTGGATGATCCAAGAAGTAAAGAGAAATTATCAAGATCAGTATTCCTTTGCTGAATTAGTAGAATTAGCTCGTCAAGCAGATGGCTTTGCTTCTGTCGTCAACGTCGATGATGAAAGATTTTTAAAACCAGAAAATATGGTTATGGCTATACAAGGATATTGTCAAGAAATGAACATGCCCGTTCCAAAGACAGCAGGTGAGGTTGCCAAGTGTGTGTTTGATAGCTTGGTTAATAGCTATCAACAGGCTATCAATCAAATTGAAGAAATTTCCGAAAAGAGCTTTACTAAAGTCAATGTAATTGGCGGTGGTTGTCAAAATGAATATTTAAATCAACTTATTGCCAACAAGACAAATAAAGATGTATATGCAGGACCAATTGAAGCAACAGCAATCGGGAATATGGTTGCTCAACTAATGGCAATTGGCGAAATATCTGGTATTGATGAAGCGAGAACAATTATCATGAATTCTTTTGAAATTAAGAAATATACAACTAATTGTGAAGGGAAGGAAACGAAATGTCAGTAAAAGAAGCGTTTCAATGGGCGAAAAAAGAGTATGAAAAATGGGGGGTTGATGTCGAAGCTGCAATCGAAAAATTAAAAAATGTTCCGATATCGATACACTGCTGGCAAGGGGATGACGTAGCTGGTTTTGAAGTGAATGCAAGTGAATTATCAGGCGGAATTGATGTAACTGGAAATTACCCTGGTAAAGCGACAACACCGGAACAGCTACGTGCAGATTTAGAAAAAGCTCTGTCGCTTATTCCTGGTAAGCATCGAATTAATTTACATGCGATTTATGCTGAGACTAATGGAGAAGTAGTGGAAAGAGACCAACTAGAGCCAAAGCATTTTGCAAATTGGGTGCAATGGGCAAAAGAACAAGAGTTAGGCTTAGATTTTAATCCAACATTATTTTCGCATGAAAAAGCAAGTGATGGACTAACATTGTCTCACCCGAATGAAGAAATAAGAGAATATTGGATTAAACATTGTATTAAAAGTAGAGAAATTGGTGCTTATTTCGGGAAAGAACTAGGCACACCAGCTTTAACAAACATCTGGATTCCAGACGGATACAAAGACATTCCAAGTGATCGTCTTACTCCAAGACTTCGTTTGAAAGAGTCATTAGACAAAATCTATTCAGTAGAAGTAAATGAAGACTATAATATTGATGCAGTTGAAAGCAAAGTTTTCGGAATTGGTTCTGAATCCTATGTTGTCGGTTCACATGAATTTTATTTAAGCTATGCTTTAAAAAATAATAAATTATGTTTACTAGATACTGGACATTATCATCCGACAGAAACAGTATCTAACAAAATCTCTTCGATGCTTTTATTTAATGAAAAACTTGCCTTACATGTCTCTAGACCAGTACGTTGGGATAGTGACCATGTAGTCATTTTAGATGATGAATTAAAGGAAATTGCTCTTGAAATCGTTCGTAATGATGCTCTAAATCGAGTTATTATTGGGCTAGATTTCTTTGATGCAAGCATCAATCGTGTAGCAGCATGGACAATCGGCACGAGAAATATGATTAAGTCGTTGTTGTATGCAATGCTTGTACCAAATGAAAAGTTAAAACAATTGCAAGAAGAAGGCAACTTCACAGAAAGACTAGCGTTAATGGAAGAATTCAAAACCTATCCATTTGGGGCTATTTGGGATTACTATTGTGAAAAAATGGGTGTTCCAGTGAAGGAAACATGGCTAGAAGAAGTGAAAAAATACGAAGAAGAAGTATTGATTAAAAGATAAACAAGTATAAATAAATGGTGGAGGGATATCTTTATTTAGATCCCTCTGCTTTTTTTGTTTAGACATGTTATAATAAAAAAAACAAAGTAATCAAACATAAATAAACAATATACTTTTAAAAGGTATCAAGATATGGAGGAGACAGTATGTTAGTCGCAGAAAGACAGCGGAAAATCGTTGATTTAGTCAATGATCGACTTAGTATTAGAGTAACGGAATTAAGCCGAATTTTTTCAGTTACAGAAGAAACGATTAGACGGGACTTAGAGAAGCTAGAAAAAGAAGAAAAGTTGCTTCGTAGTCACGGAGGTGCGGTAAGTATTAAGAAAGATCAATCAGAACTTTCATTTGAAGAAAGAGAAATATTAAATGCAGCTGAAAAGAAAGCGATCGCAATCGAAGCCATTAATATAATCGAACCAGGTGAGCAAATCGTTTTAGATGCCAGTACGACTGCTTGGTACCTAGCAAAAGAATTACCGGATATGCCCTTAACCGTTCTCACAAACTCCATTAACGTGGCGATTGAACTTAGTAAAAAAGAAAAAGTGAAAGTCATATCAACTGGTGGAATGTTATTAGGTAAATCATTATCTTATGTAGGTCCTTTAGCAGAAAGATCTTTAAACATGTATCATGTGAATAAAGCATTTATTTCATGTAAAGGTGTCCACTTAGAAACAGGTTTGAGTGATACGTTAGAATGGCAAGCCTTGCTAAAAAAACAAATGATGTCAATAGCAGACAAAACCATTTTAATGGTCGACTGTTCAAAGTTTGGAATTCGCTCTTTTGCACATATTAATCCACTAGATAACGTCAATCAAATAATCACAGGAGGTTCTATGGACTCTCTTTATAAAGAAACAATGACAAAAATGAACATTCAAATAACGACAGCCAAATAAACTTAGGATAGTCACATGGATAATGTGGCTATCTTTTTTAAGTGAAAGAAAAATAAACAAAAGTTTAATGATGTCTAAATGGTGAATAAATAAAGAAAAGCAAAAATAAAACCATTAAAATTTGTTTGGATATGTTGACTGTTTAACAACTGGAAATTAAAATATATATATATAAGATAACCGCTGAAAGCACTTCACAAAAGGTGAAGTATTTCTTAGAGAATTATTGTGAAGTGTTGAACAAAAAATTAGGAGGAATAGAAAATGAGTAGAGTATTTACTGTACCATCAACTAATTTAATGGGGAGAGGTTGCCTAAATGATGTCGCGCCTTTCATTCAGGAGCTAGGATTAAAGAAAGCATTCGTCGTAACTGACAAATTTTTAAATAGTAACGGAATTGCCGATAAGGTATTATCTGTTTTGGCTGCAAGTGAGATTGAGACTGTTGTTTATGATGATGTAAATCCTAACCCAACAACTAAAAATGTTCATGATGGCTTAGCTTTTTATCAAGAAAGCGGTTGTGATTTTATCGTATCAATAGGTGGTGGATCACCACAAGATGCAGCAAAAGCAATCGGAATTGTAGCTACTAACGGCGGACATATTCGTGAGTATGAAGGTGTAGCAATGTCCAAAAACAAGTCGGTTCCAATTGTTGCTGTTAACACAACAGCAGGAACTTCAAGTGAATATACAATTAACTATGTAATTACTGATGAAGAGCGCCAAGTAAAAATGGTTATGGTTGATCGTAATAGTTTAGTAACGATCTCAGTAAATGATCCTGAATTAATGGTAGATAAACCAGCTGCATTAACAGCAGCAACAGGTATGGATGCCCTTACTCATGCAATTGAAGCAATTGTGACACCAGGTGCTTACCCTGTAACAGATGCAACAGCACTAGCATCAGTAGAAATCATTTTTAACTATTTACCAAGAGCAGTTAAGGATGGACATGATATTGAAGCGCGTGAACAAATGGTTTATGTTATGTTCTTAGCAGGAATGGCATTTAATAATGCAGGTCTTGGTTTTGTTCATGCAATGGCTCACCAGCTTGGTGGTGTATACGACTTACCACACGGTGTTTGTAATGCGATGTTATTGCCAATCGTTGAAAGAGAAAATGCGAAACGCGATCCTAAGAAATTCCGCGCAATTGCTAAAGCAATTGGAATTGAAGTAAATGGAAAAACAGATGAAGAGTGTGCAGATGCAGTGATCGAAGCAATTACAGCTTTATCTAAAGAAGTAGGCATTCCTAGTAAACTATCGGAATTAGGAGTTAACGAAGTAGACGTAAACAAATTAGCGGATAATGCATTAAAAGATGTTTGCGCACCAGGAAATCCATTCCAACCAACAAAAGATGAAGTTATTGCAATGTTTAAAGAAATAATTTAATGAAAAGGATAGAGGCTAGGACATAACAAAGTATCAGACACCGCCAGGCACCGAATATAGACATATGATAAATCTGTAAGTCTATATTTAGTTAAATCCTCGTGGTGTCAGACATTTTTGTCCTAGCCTCTTTTCCTTTTATAGAATTAAATTAAATATTTATTAAATCAGCAGACAAAGTAAATCAGAAAAATCGGTTTGCGGTAAGTGCTGTGTTAGGAATTGTAGCTTCGATTATTTTGACGTTTGGTAATATGGGGATCATTGTGTTAATGCTATTTGTAACATTATGGGGAGTAGCTGCCGGGTTTGGTGCACTAGCATTTTATGATTTGTGGTCAGCGGAGATAGTTCATACGAAGTACAGAGCAGGTGCACAAGGATTACTATTCTTTATTGCTCGAGTAGGTGTAGGTATCATTTCTTAAGCTGTTCCAATTATGTTAACAATGTTTGGATTTAAATTTGCAGGAACTTAATGATTGTTTTATTAAATATCCACTTTATTGTCGGGGTATTACTAGCTCCAAATAATAATGGTAATTCTTTAGATCAAATCCAATAAGATTCCTATGGTAAATCTGCATAAAAATTAAAATGGTAAAAGGTGGCGAGAAACATGATCCGTAAAGCTTCAATTATGAAAGTAAATCCTGATAGCTTTGAAGAATACAAAAAACGTCATGATGAGCTTTGGCCTGAAATGGCTAGTTTGTTAAAGGAGCATGGCTCACATAATTATTCGATTTTCTTAGATGAAGAAACGGGGACGTTATTTGCTTATGTCGAAATTGAAAGTCAGGAGAAATGGGACCAAGTAGCTCAAACTGATATTTGTCAAAAGTGGTGGGCATTTATGAAAGATATTATGGAGACTAATGAAGATAGTAGCCCAGTGTCGAAAGAACTTCTGGAAGTATTTTATTTAGCTTAAAAAGAGTTTAAGCAAAGAGGCAACAAATTTCGTTATCAATTGTTACTGAAGAGAAGGGTTGTCTCTTTTTATTATTCGCATTTATTGTAGATGGTAAAAGACGTGAGTAACTTATGCTATGTTAACAATGTAGTTATTATATAAACAGAAGTAAACAGAAATAAATAGATTCATACAAATAAGAAATATATTTGATTATGTTGACTAGGAGGATTGTTTGAAATAAAATATTGATAAAATAGTAGTACTTCATTTTTATCAAAGGTAGGTAGTTGAGAATAAATATGGTGTTAAGATTTTAGTAGAACAATTCTATGATTAAAAATATCATGGGATTATTCTTTTTTATTATCAGTTAATGTAAAATTTTAGTAACTGTAGTTTTTTGTTTCGAGTTAATTTGTAAACGCATTCACTCTTATGTTATTATTCAAAGCTCTTAAAATTTATCAAAGGAGAATGAGTAAAAGATGAGACAATATTTCATTTTTTTTTGCATCTTATTTTTTATGAGTGGTTGTTCTTCAAATTCGATTAATGAAAGATTTGAAGTAGTATATACGATAAATTCACGTTCTTCTTTTCAATTAGAGGGCGAAACTAGACAACAAGTTACTATTGCTGTTGTCCCTAAGCTCATTAACATTTCTTATTTTAATGCTGTGAGGGACGGAGCTTTAGAAGCAGGTAGAGATTTAGGAGTGGATATCATTTATAAAGGTCCGTTACTTGCGGATGTTAATCAGCAAATGGAGATTGTTAAAGAATTCATTGACTTAAAGGTTGATGTGATTGCGGTCTCGGCAAATGATCCGATTGGATTGGCTCCGATTTTATTAAAAGCAAAAGAGGAAGGTATTCACGTAATTACATGGGATTCAGATACTGTCACGGAAGCTCGTGACTTTTTTGTAAATATGGTTGAGCCTGAAACACTAGGAAGGCACTTAATGAATACGTTAGCCTGGAATACAGAAGAAGATGGTGAGTTTGCTATATTAACAGGCTCCCTATCTGCTTCAAATTTAAATGAATGGCTACACTGGATTAAAGTACAGAATCAAGAGTTTTATCCTAATATGAAATTAGTTGAAGTCGTTGCTACTGATGATGATCCAACTAAAGCGTATATTCTTTCTAAGGATCTACTTACTTTATATCCGAACCTAAAAGGAATTATCGGAAATACATCAGTTGGTCCACCTTCCGCTGCCCAAGCAGTGAAAGAATTAGATAAAGTTGGTGAAATATCTGTTGTTGGCTTATCACCACCGAATCAGATGAATGAGCATTTAAAGGATGGATCAGCACAAATTGTTACTTTATGGAGTCCTAAGAAACTAGGCTACCTAACTGTGGCCCTTGCAAAGAATATCCAAATGGGTGTGTCTCCATTTGATGGCCAAGAAATTCCGAAGGTAGGAAAAATACGTGTTATTGATGATATGATTATCATGGAACAGCCAATTGATTTTACGAAGGAAAATGTGGACCAGTATGATTTTTAAGTGGATAAAATTGCAAAATCTTCGTTTACGTACGAAGTTAATTGTATCTTATATTTTTCTTACTGTGCTTCCAATGTCTCTATTAGGTTACATTGCCTATGGACAATTTACTGATTCTATTGAGGCAGAGGTTGGAGAATACATCCCAAAGCTATTAGAACAAGCAAATGAAAATATAGATAATCAACTAAGAGAAATACGTCAGTTACCTAATCAACTCTATAATTCTAGTCAAGTCATTGCTGTATTACGAAAAGATGCTTACCAAAACCAGTCATCATTACTTACTGACCAATTTATCGTAAATAACTACTTAACAAGGTCCTATATAAATGGAAGTCACATAGATATTTTGGGTGTGTTTATATTATCAAAGAATCGAACCTATGAGAGTGTGAAAGTGCCATATTCAAATTTTGATTTATCTCAACAAATTTTACCTTATGGAACCAATTTAGATTTACGAGGAAATGAAGAATGGGTAGTTCTTCCCCATCAAACGACTCTCCAATTTCAAGGCGCCCCTCCATATATTATTTTTATGAGACAGCTTACAGATTTTGAGAATCAAACCAATTTAGGTACGATGCTTATTGTTGTTGAGTTGACATTCATAAAAAGCGTTATCAATAAATTAAATGCAGACGAGAAAGCTGAATTATGGATGATGGATAAGAATGGACGAATTATCTATCATTCTAACCCACTGTTCATTGGTGAAATTGATGAGGACTTTAGCTATTATCCAAAAATAAATGGAAGTTTTCGAACCGTTGGAGAGACTTCCAATCGTTTAATAAGTATCAATGAGTTAGAGAGTTGGGGATGGACGTTAGCTCACAGTATATTAATGAAGAATTTAACGGAAAGAACAGAAGTAGTGAAAAATATGACCGTGATTGTCTTTCTGATTATCATCGGTTTTAGTATAGTCATTTCGATCATCATGGCCATGACGGTTACTAATCCGCTCAATAGTTTAATGAAATTAATGAAAAGTGTTGAAAAAGGAAACTTTAATGTTGATTTTCCAATTCATTCAAGGGATGAAGTAGGGATGCTTGCTAAAAGCTTTAATTCGATGGTTAATGAAATTCAGGATTTAATACGTGAAAAATATCAAATTGAATTAAAACAAAAAGAAGCAGAATTATAAGCATTACAGTCGCAGATTAACCCTCATTTCATGTACAACACACTTGAGACGATTGCCATGTCCGTCGAGGATGACCATAAAGATATGGTTGTAAAAATGGTTACAATCCTAGGTAGGATGTTAAGATTTTCGATTAGTAATAAAGATACAATGGTTCCTATCTCTCAGGAACTATTACATATGAGAGATTATTTAACAATCCAAAAAATTCGTTTTCAAGATAAACTAGAGTTCGAGATTGAAAACACTATTGAAAGTTCCGTGTATTATACACCTAAATTTATTTTACAGCCTATTGTTGAAAATTCAGTTAAATATGCACTTGTAAGTGGACATATTACAACGATTAATGTTTCTATTGAAAAACAATTCAATTTAGAACTAGGGTCAGAAGATATTGTCCTCTTAATTAAAGATAATGGACCAGGTATGAACAAAAATATGCTTGTTACCATTCAAAGTTATCTTGAGTCAGACCCAATGGCTAAACGTGAGGCTCAATTTGGATTACTTAATGTTCAAGCTAGAATCAAAATGAAGTTTGGTAAACACTACGGCCTACGTATAGATAGCTGCGAAAAGAAAGGGACTGAAGTAGAAATAAGAATTCCAGTTTTATATGGAGCGGAATAGGGTGGATAAATTGACTCATAGACAAATTAGAACTGTAATTGTGGATGACGAGACATTACTGCGCAATGGGGTTACTAAATTGGTTCAGTCACTTGGTGAAGAGTGGAATGTGATAGCAACATTTTCAGATGGGCAGGAGCTGGTTGATAAATATATACAGGAACCGTTTGAATTTGATGTACTGATAACGGACATCAGAATGCCTATCATGGATGGGCTTACTCTCATAAAAGAAATGAAAAATTATTTAACCTTTAGTCCAATCGTTATTAGTGGATATGACGACTTTACCTACCTCCAAACAGCGATACGTGAAGGAGCTCATGAATACTTAATTAAACCTATCGATCGAGATGAATTCAGAGAACAGTTAACTAGAATTAAAGAAACAATTAAAAACAAATGGGCGGAAGATGAACAAATTATCTATACAAAGCAAGTTGAGTATTTATGTGAAATTACTAGAAATAGTGAAGTGGAACCGTCAATAAATTTGACAGAAATATTCCCTTCTGGAAACTTCTTCCTTCTTAATCTTGACCTTGATAGCGCGTATAGTTATTCAAGGTCGCTAGCAAACGACGAATGGAACAGTTGGTTATTTGCTTACGAAAACATTTTAAAAGAAACATTAAGTACTTCCAGTGAAAAGTACTGGAAATGGAAGGGGGCAGGGGCTTCTTTTTGGGTTTTGTTTTGTTGTGAGGAAAAGAAAACCGATGAAGATAAAAAGAAAGTAATTTTAAATTTTGCTCACCTCTTACAAGAGAATATCCAATCATATACACTGTTGACAATATCTATTGCTATCAGCAAAGTTTTTCAAGATTTAAGTGAAGTAAATGTGATTACAAAGGATTTAGTAGTACTTTTACAATACAGATTAATATTTGGAGAAAGCCAAATATTAGAACAAGATTTAGAGGAAAAGCTAATCAAAAACGATAAAGAAGTTAGTTTAACTAATGAAGCACAGATAACTATAAAAAAATTAATCCAATCGCTTGAACAGCAAACTGAAATCACTCTTCAGGAACAACTTGCTATTTATATTGAAGAGTTAAAGACGTTTCAATCGCCGATCAAAATAGAGTGGTATGTTCAGGCGCTTATGATTGAATTAACTCATTATCTATTAAGGCAGACACCACGGTTAAATAAAGAAGTACTTAAGATTCGAGAAACAACTGAGTTAGTAAGTAAAATAGGAAACTTTAGAGAGTTAGGATTGGAGCTTGAAAAAATAGTAATGTCTGTTTACAAAATTCTTTCAAAAGCTGACGAAGAAAAGGTACATGATCAAGTAGAAATAGCTAAAAATTGGATAATGGACCATTTGAATGAGAATATAACGATTGTGAAGATATCTAGTCAAGTCTATATGAATCCGACCTATTTTTGTGAATATTTTAAAAACCAAACGGGTCAAACCGTCCTTGACTTTGTAACTAGTGCTAGAATCAATAGGGCACGTGAATTATTATTAACAACAAATTTAAAAGTTTATGAAGTCGCAGAAAAAATAGGTTATTCTGACACAAAATATTTTAGTAAACTTTTTAAAAAACATTATGGTGAACTACCCTCCAAATACAAAAGCATGATTAAGTCAAAAGGATGAAAACCTCCAACTTGAAGGGGGTTTTTCTTTTTATTTATGGATAGGTTAATACTTCTGAATAATCACCACCTATATCCGAAATTCATCTTATTTTTGTAAACTGAAAAATGAACTAAACTTAATGTAAGCGTTAACAACGAAGCGTTTGAAAAGAAAAACTAGGAGTGAGGCTATGACAGAGTATGTTCTTGAATTACGTGGAATAACAAAGAAGTTTCCAGGTGTTACTGCTCTTAACAATGTGCATTTTAAACTAAAACCGGGTGAGATCCATGCATTGATGGGAGAAAATGGAGCAGGTAAATCTACTTTCATAAAAGTCATTACAGGAGTCCATTCTCCAAATGAAGGCGAGATTTTTCTAAATGGTCAAAAGATTGAATTCTCAAATCCAAAAGAAGCTCAAGCTGTTGGTATAGCTGCCATCTATCAACACGTGACAAACTATCCTGATCTAAGTGTAACGGAAAATATTTTTATGGGGCATGAGAAAGTTCAAAAATTGACTGGAAGATTACTTTGGAATGAAATGCACGAAGAAGCAAGAAAACTCCTTAGATCGCTAGGATGTTCAGTCGATCCAAAATCAGAGATGGGTGCTCTAAGTGTAGCACAACAACAAATTGTTGAAATAGCTAAAGCAATTTCTACAAAAGCAAAAATTATTATCATGGATGAACCAACCGCAGCATTAACAGCAAGAGAGAGTGAGGAACTCTATAAGATCGCAGAAAATCTTCGAGATCATGGTGCTTCCATCATTTTTATATCACACCGCTTCGAAGATATGTACAGATTAGCAACTCAAGTGACGGTATTACGCGATGCAAAATATATAGGTTCTTGGAAGGTTGATGAAATTTCAAATGAAGACCTTATTGTAGCAATGGTTGGTCGTGAGATTACCCAAGTGTACCCTGCGAAAAAAGGTCAAATTGGAGAAAAGTTATTAGAAGTAAAGGGTCTTTGCAAAACGGGTTATTTTGCAGATATCTCATTGACTGTTCACCGTGGTGAAATATTAGGGTTGACGGGCCTCGTTGGTGCTGGCCGAACGGAAGTATGTCAATCATTATTTGGAATAATGCCTTATGACAAAGGAGCGATTTTCATAAATGGCAAGGAAGTAATAATTAAAAATCCTAAGCAAGCGATGGGGTTAGGAATTGGCTATTTACCTGAAGATCGACAATTGCAAGGTCTTATCCTTCAATGGGGAATTGGAAGAAATATTACTCTTCCTGCTTTATCAAGATTAGGGAAAAAAGGCTGGTTAGATGAAAATAAAGAATCTGAGATAGCGAAAGAATTAGCAGAAAAAGTACATGTAAAGGCAAATAGTATTTTTGATCTTATTAGTTCTTTGTCAGGTGGAAACCAACAAAAAGTTGCAGTTGCCAAACTATTAACAGCTGACTTAGATATTATTATCCTTGATGAACCAACAAAAGGTGTTGATGTTGGTGCGAAATCAGCTATTTATGAAATCATTAATGAATTAGCTGCTACAGGCTATGGAATCATTATGATTTCTTCAGAAATGCCTGAAGTCATTGGAATGAGTGATCGAATAGCTGTTATGAAATCAGGCAGAATAACTAGAGTTCTAGATAAAGAAGGTGTAACTCAAGAGCTAATACTTGAAGCAGCTATGACTGATTTTTCGAAGAAAAATGTAGGGTGACAGAAAGGATATGAGGTGAAGCATATGAGTGAAACTGTATTACAGGGAGCAAACCCTCCTGAACCTGCCGAAGAAAAAACATCGATACTCGCTTCGATTTCTAAGTTTCGTGAGTTAGGGTTATTAGGGTTTATCATACTACTTTCAATCGTAGTTCAAATGAGAAATCCTAGCTTTTTAACAGTAGAAAATATTAATGACATGATTACGAATACGGCCATTTTAAGCATTCTAGCCCTTGGGATGGCGCTGGTTATTATTACAAGAGGAATTGATTTGTCTATTGGTGCTACATTAGCTCTTTCAGGAATGATTGTAGCTCAGACTGTAAGTGTTTACCAAGGTTTAAACCCTTTATTAGCAATTTTACTTGGAACAGTAATTGGAATTGCTTGCGGGTTGGTAATCGGTTTTCTTGTTTCAAAGATTGGGATCCTTCCTATCATTGCAACTCTCGCAATGATGAATATATTTCGGGGATTAACTTTTACAGTAAGTGATGGGAAATGGATTAGCTCATATCAAATGCCTGAAAGTTTTGTAAGTATTGCAACGAGTAAAATTCTTGGTATTAATACATTAATTGTCATTGCTATTGTTATTTATTCTATTGCCTTTTACTTTATCGATCATACGAGAACTGGTAGACAAATATACGCTGTAGGTAGTAACCCAGATTCTGCCAAAGTAAGTGGGATTAATCAGACTAAAATACTGATGCTTGTTTACACAATTATGGGTGGTTTAGCAGGTTTATCTGGAGTATTATGGGTTTCAAAATTTGCTTCTGCACAAGGAGATACAGCTTCTGGTTATGAATTAACCGTCATTGCTGCTTGTATCCTAGGTGGAGTTAGTATTGCGGGTGGTTCAGGGAAGCTGTCTGGTGTTATTCTAGGCGCATTGTTATTAGGAATTTTGAACAACGCACTACCATTATTAAATGTTTCACCATTTTGGCAAACAGCTATACAAGGGTTAATTATTCTTGTGGCAGTTATTATCAATGTTCTAGTAAAACGCGGTGTAGATCGTAATAATCTACTGAGGAGGAAAATATAACGCCATGGAACAGAGAATACAGAGTGAGTATGTGCAAAGAACATTGACAAATAGACAGGAATTTTCTCTAAAGAAATTTTTCTTTCAGTGGGAATGGTTATTAATCTTAGTCTTTCTACTAGTGATGATAATTAACACAAGTTTATCGCCATATTTCTTAACTGCGTCTGGCTTACGTGATGCTACTATGATCTTTTTAGACAAAGCATTTATTGTATTTCCAATGGTTATGATTATGATTTTAAGAGATATCGATATTTCCGTTGGTTCTACGGTAGCTTTATCATCAGTGGTAATGGCAACTGTTTATAATAGTTTAGGTGTTTCAATGGAAATAGCCATAGTTATATGCTTATTTGTTGGTGCTTTATGTGGTTTAATTAACGGCTTACTAATTGTAAAGTTTAAAGAGCTTTCAGCTGTAATTGTAACACTAGGAACGATGATTTTATTCAGAGGTATTGCATATGTCATTCTTCAGGACCAAGCTTCCGGTAATTTCCCTGATTGGTTTAGCTTCTTCGGTTGGGGTCATGTTGGTGGAATTCCTTTTATTCTATTAGCTTTTATCATTTTTGCGATCGGTTTTACCTTGTTACTTCATAAAACCACCTTTGGTAGACAAATATTTGCTATGGGGAACAATCCAACAGCTAGTAGATTTTCAGGGGTTCAAGTAGATAAATTAAAAGTGATTGTTTTCGTACTAGCAGGTTTAATGGCAGCAATTACCGCTATTTTCCTTACATCCAGAATGGGTAGTACAAGACCGAATGTGGCAACGATGTACGAACTTGATGTTATTGCGATGGTAGCACTTGGTGGTATTAGTACGGCTGGTGGTAAAGGCAGAATGATCGGAGCAATTATCGCGATCTTTATCATTGGGTTCCTCCAGTATGGGCTAGGATTAATAAATGTTCCTTCTCAAACCTTGCTTGTGATAGTCGGTATTCTGTTAATTGTATCAGTAGCTATCCCGAAATTAAATGTATCAATGAAGTTTGGCAAAAAGAACCAATCCAATTAAGTTACTTGATAGAACATTACAAGTAGTGTAGTTGTCTCTATTACGTATAAATAATCAAAATATTACATCGAAAAGGGGAAGAAAAGATGAAAAAAATCTTGTTAAAAACAATGGCAGCAGCTCTAGCGTTGGTAATGGTTGTAGGATGTGGCAGTGAACCATCGAATAATAATTCTTCTGATCCAAAAACGAATGGATCACAAAGTGAAACAATGAAATATGCAATGGTGTTTAAGAATACAGGAAACCCTTATGGAGAAAAAATGTTGGAAGGTTTTGAACAAGCAATTAAAGAAATTGGTGGCGAGGTTATTTTAAGGTCCCCAGATCAACCGACTGCTGAAGGGCAAATCCAGATTATTGAGCAGTTAATTACTCAAAAAGTGGCTGCGATTGCGATTGCTGGTAATGATTTTGATGCACTTCAACCAGTACTGACAAAAGCTATGAACCAAGGAATTAAAGTAGTTTCGGTAGACTCTGCAGTTAACTCAAAAAGCCGTATCGTTCATGTAAACCAAGCTAACCCTGAACGAATCGGTCGAATTCAAATTGAAGCGGTATCGGATATGATTGGTGGCGAAGGCCAAATTGCTGTATTAAGTGCAACATCACAAGCCGCCAATCAAAACTTGTGGATTGAATGGATGAAAAAGGAATTAGAAAAACCTGAATATGCCAAAATTGAATTGGTCAAAGTAGCTTACGGTGATGATTTAAGAGATAAAAGTGTATCAGAAACGGAAGCATTATTAAAATCATATCCTGATTTAAAGGCGATTATTGCGCCTACTACTGTAGGAATAGCAGCAGCTGGAAAAGTTATTACCGATAAAGGTTTAAAAGGAAAAGTGCTTGTTACCGGTTTAGGTCTTCCTAGTGAAATGGCAAGCTATATTGAGAGTGGTGTATCGCCATGGATGTACCTTTGGAATCCTATTGATGTAGGTTATGCAGCAGGAATCACAGCACATGCATTAGTAGAAGGAACTATTACTGGTGCAATTGGTGAAACCTATGAATTAGGTCGCCTTGGATCTAATGACATCGTTGAAGATGGTGATGGAACTCAAGTAATGCTAGGAGACCCATTCCGATTTGATGCAAGTAATATTACTGAGTGGAAGGAAGTTTACTAATTTGATAGGTTCTGAAAAAATGGTGGGCGTGTAAGAAAGATTGTTTGAAAACTAAAAATGGTAATAATTCAATCAAAGAGTTGACGGAAACGTTTTTATTAAGCATAGTGAATACTAAACCAAGTGAATTCGTAAGTTAATAAGCTCTCTTGTCGTTTACAGACAGGAGAGTTTTTGGCGAGTATATTTTTAACCAGACTCAATTACTAGCTCTAAATGCGGCAATTCAGGCAGCTCGTGCAGGAACACGGATAAGACTGGCGGTAGCAGAAGAAGTTCGAAAACTAGTTGTCAATTACCGAAAACATTATAGAAATCCCTTTTAAAATTGTACGTACTATATATAAAAATAAAAACGAAAATATTTTCTTGTACGTACAAAATTGATTGTAATGCATGAACATCTATTTTATAATAGTTTTAACAGATACTTTTTATGGAGCCAACTACGATTGGTTGTTTTCTAATGTTTAGAAATTTATTTATTTGAAACTATTATAGGAGGAAATGTATATGGTTCTTGATGTAAAAAATGCCATTCAGAGTGGCAAAACTGTACTTGGTATTGAACTTGGTTCAACTCGAATTAAAGCAGTACTTATTGGAGAAGATAATGCACCAATCGCTTCTGGTAGTCATGATTGGGAAAATAGCTACGTGAGCAATATCTGGACATATAGTGTAGAAGATATTTGGAAGGGTATACAAGATAGCTACCAAAAACTAGGCAATGATGTAAAAGAACGATATGGAGTCACTTTACAAACGGTAGGAGCAATCGGTTTTAGTGCAATGATGCATGGATATATGATTTTCAACAAAGAAGGGGAGCTTCTAGTACCTTTTCGTACTTGGCGTAACAATATTACCGAACAGGCTTCGGTAGAATTGACAAAGTTATTTAACTACAATATTCCTCAAAGGTGGAGTATTGCTCACTTGTACCAAGCGATCTTGAACGAGGAAGACCATATTAATGAGATTACCTTTCAGACAACGTTAGCTGGTTATATCCACTGGAAACTGACAGGGAATAAAGTTTTGGGAGTTGGTGAAGCATCTGGTGTTTTCCCAATTGACTTGAATACGAAGAATTATAATCAAAAAATGGTTGGTCAGTTTAATGGACTACTTGCATCTAGAAATCTAGCGTGGACACTAGAAGACATTTTGCCAGATGTTCTTGTAGCTGGTGAAAGTGCTGGAGTACTTACAGAAGAAGGGGCAAAGCTTCTTGATGTCAGCGGTAACTTAAAGCCTGGTATTCCACTTTGTCCGCCAGAGGGAGATGCAGGAACTGGGATGGTCGCAACAAACAGTATAGCGAAACATACTGGTAATGTTTCTGCTGGGACTTCAGCATTTGCAATGGTTGTATTGGAGAAAGATTTGTCCAAAGTATACCCAGAAATTGATCTTGTAACAACACCTACTGGTAATCTAGTAGCAATGGCTCACTCGAATAACTGTTCTTCAGACTTAAATGCCTGGGTAGGATTGTTTGAAGAGTTTACAAAAAAAATGGGTATAGAAGTAGACGTGAATAAATTATATGAAACTTTATTTCAGCAAGCTCTTCAAGGTGATCCTGATGGTGGAGGTCTGTTATCTTATGGATACCTTTCAGGTGAACACATGACCCATTTTGAAGAAGGGCGTCCATTGTTTGTTCGTTCTTCAAATAGTAACTTCAATCTTGCAAATTTCATGCGTATTCATTTATTCACAGCATTTGGAGCGATGAAAATGGGTATGGATATTCTTCTCAAAGATGAAAAAGTAAAACTGGATGAAATTTTAGGTCATGGTGGATTATTTAAAACAGAAGGTGTAGGACAAAGTATCTTAGCGGCTGCTCTTAATGTACCTGTTTCCGTAATGGAAACAGCTGGAGAAGGTGGAGCATGGGGGATTGCTTTGCTTGGATCATATATGATTAACAAAAAGAAGACCGAAACATTGGAAGAGTATTTAAACGAGAAAGTATTTAAAAATCAATCGGTAAAGAATGTGTCTCCAGATCCGAAAGATGTCGAAGGTTTTGAGCAATTTATGGAACGATATAAAAAGGGCCTTGGGATTGAAAGAGCTGCAGTAGATAACCTTAATTAGTATACTGAATTGGTGCTTACTTACCTAGTATAATTCAACAAAACACGCAAAGTTCAAATAGTACGTTGATCTATCTCTTACTGTGGTACGTTCTTACAGTAAGAGATTTTTTTGTTTAAAAACTTGTTATGTTTGGCAAAACTAGTTGTAAACTGTCCGTACAAATGTATAATTAAACTTATTTAAATAGAGTACTGTTTTTTAGAGAGTTTATTAAATAGTTTGGCAAAAGTAGAAAAGAGGTAGTTTGATGGAAACAAAATATAATAAGGTAAAACAAGATATAAAATCAAAGATTTTAGATGGTACATATAATTCCAATCAGAGAATAAGCTCTGAAAATGAATTAATGAGAGAATTTGGTGTAAGCCGACATACAATAAGAGTGGCTTTAGGTGAATTAGTAAATGAAGGATGGTTGTACCGTGAGCAAGGAGCAGGAACGTTTGTAGCAGAACGAACAAAAGAGGGTATTCGTCCAGAGAACAAAATAAAGAATATCGCTATTGTAACAACGTATATTTCGGACTATATCTTTCCATCGATTATCCGAGGGGCGGAGGCTTACCTAAGTAACCAGGGATATCAAGTTAGTTTATATAGTACAAATAATAATCATGAAAATGAAAAGCGTGTTTTAGAAAGTATTTTATCTCAAGATGTTGATGGGGTAATTATTGAACCGACAAAAAGTGCTTTTTCTAACCCAAATATAAACTATTACTTTAATTTGGAACGTCTAAATATCCCATACATAATGATTAATGCCTTTTATGATGAGCTTGAGCCATTATGCTTAGTCGTCAATGATGAATTAGGTGGCTTTATGCAAACTGAACATCTTTTAAAGTTAGGTCATAGAAATATTGTTGGTTTTTTTAAAACAGATGATTTACAGGGCATTAAACGGATGAAGGGCTATATTAAGGCACATCGTATTAATCAAATTCCAATTTCCCCAAACAATATAATTACCTATTCTTCCGAAGAAAAAACTAGGAAAGCCCCAGATGAACTGAAAAAACTATTATCTTCTGAAGAAAAACCAACTGGAATTATTTGTTATAATGATGAAATAGCTCTAATCCTCCTAGATGTTTTACGAGAAAAAAAGCTACAAGTGCCTAAAGATGTTTCGATCGTAGGGTATGATGATTCATTTTTAGCTCAAGCTTCAGAGGTGAAATTAACGACGATTAATCACCCAAAAAATGAAATGGGAGAAACAGCTGCCAAAATGATTGTTCAGCTTGTCAAAGGTAAAGATGGTCCTAATAGAAAATTCGATGTAAAAGTAGAGACAGTCATTTATGAGCCTGAATTGATCGTAAGAAGTTCTACAGCAGAGCTGTAAATGAGGGCGGGACAGATACATCCAATCGGGGTTTATTAGATATCTTCAATCTCACTTTCATGACCTGCTCCGTGTGAGCGCTTATGGAAATCTGAAAATAATTGCTAAGCTTTCCCGAAAACAATCGCTATTCCCCCTAATAAATAAAAGCTTCTCGTGAAGATACGAGGAGCTTTTATCTTATGGACAGATAAGTAATAATAAAGGTGGATTTAATAAAAATCCCTTTGTGGGCAATAGCTAAGGAAAGTGTCAATCCCTACTATGAGCTTCATAGTAAGGATTTTTCAGATCAATAATCTATTCCATTTATCTTCAAGTGAGCACGAAAGATCTCCATCATTGAAGGTACATCTTGATTTTCTGTCCATGCTTCATGATTCCATATTGCAGCTTCACTCAATGCTCTAGGACAATGAATAAAACATTCCTCAACGTCTACACCTATGCCTAGTAAAGGAGGTTTACCCTTTAAGTTCATTTTCTCAAGAATGTTATTATCTTTAATAATTGTAGCTTTCCCATTCATGCGCAGCACCTCGTCAAAACCAGGGATTAGAAAGATTAAGCCAACATGAGGATTAGAAAGGATATTTAAAATCGAATCAAGTCGTTTATTACCAGGGCGATCTGGAATGACTAGCTGATCATCATTTAATACATAAATGGAACCTGGTTGGTCTCCTCTTGGGGATACATCACAGTTGCCATTAGCATCAGATGTAGCAAGAAATAGAAGTGGTGATGCTGCGATAAATTTTTTAGCTTGTTCATCTATCTTTGTAATTGTTTTCTTTGCAACAAGGTCATGGGGGTTACCAATGAGTTTTCTCAGTTCTTCTTCTGATGTTATCGCAGTATCTTTAAAATTTACTGTCTTCACTTGACCATCCTCATTTCTCATTGTTCGTTTTAAGTTAACATAACATAATTGACGTTTGGAGACTAGTGGGAAAAGTTGCTTAATTTGAACTTATAGAAACATAGTACACGTCCATACACTATAATAATAGTGGGAGTTGAAGTCCATTAACACGGCTTCACTTTCCTCTTAGAAGAATTGATATTTACACTATGTTAGCATGATAGTTATAATAGATTTAATCTAAACGGCAGCCTGGAGTGATGATATGTTAAGTAAGTGGGGAATTTTTCAACGCTTAATTATCTTAATCTGTTTATTGTTAATACCAGTAATTCTCATTTACAGTTATTCCAATCAGAATATCCAAAGGAGCCTGCAAAGGGAAATTGAGTCTACAAGTCTTAATCATGTAAAGTTTTTTTTAGAACAGTTTGAATCCTTAATCGACTACTTTGAAAACGCTTCCATAGTTTTTGCGCAAGATCCAGATATAACACAATTTCAATATCATCATTTGTATAGTGACAGCTTTGAGCAACTCGTTTCTGTTGATAAAGTATCTACGAAGCTATTATTTCAGAGTACGGTAAATGAACCAGGAAGTTATTTTGCAGTCATTTCTCCTCAATCTGAAAAAAAAGTTTTTTCCTATAACTCCAGTGTGCATACGATGTCGTATTTATCAACTGAAGATGATATTAAGCAACAGTGGTATTTTAAAGAAGATACAATTGGTATTGACAAAAATACCCTATTAAAGTGGAATGTTCTCATTCCTTCCTATGCCTATAATGATTTGGAGAAAACCAAACTAATTGTACAAGTTGGAATATCAGAAGAAAGAATAAGAGATTTATTAGATCAATTTAAGCAGAATGGAAAAGGAGACCCTTTGTTAGTGTTTGATGACGCCTCTTTAATTACTAATCGAACGGTAAATGAAGATATTGCATACCCAATTCTTAATAATTTACAAAAATCCTTTTATAACGAAGCGGGAAATATAGTTATTAAAATTGCTAGGAAGGACTATCTAGTTAATTATGTAAAGGTCCACCAACTAAACGCATATCTCATAAATTTTGTACCTTTACAAGAGTTGTTTGTGCCAGTAAAAAGAGGTCAAAAATTATTTTATCTAACAGTCATGCTCCTTATTTTACTTGGAATATGGCAAGTAGGTTTACTGTATAAAAACGTAAAAATTCCTATTAAAGAGCTACTAACTGGAGTACAAAGTTTTGAAAAAGGTGATTATTCAGTCCGTATAAAGGCAAGAAAGGGCTCAGAATTTTATTATTTATTTAATGGATTTAATAGAATGGCAAACCGTATTCAAGAACTGATTGAAAGAATATATCTTGAAAAGATACGAGCAAAAGATGCCACCCTCAAGCAGCTACAATCTCAAATAAATCCGCACTTTTTATATAACTGTTTATATTTTATTGAGAGCATGGTTCAGCAAGATAAAAAGAAGGCTGCAAGTGAAATGGTGATGAATTTAGCAGATTACTATCGTTCTACCATTCAAATGGATGATAGTTTAGTCGAACTAAGAGAAGAAATCAAAATTGTAGAAAACTATTTAAAAATACAAAGACTAAGAATGAACAGAATTAGCTATAAGATACTTATACCTGAAAATATTCTTAATTTGAAGGTGCCAAGATTAATTATTCAACCACTAGTAGAAAATTCTATTATCCATGGTATCGAAAAGAAACTTACAGGAGGAAGTATTTTTATTTATGCAGAAAAAGAGTGTAATGAATATCGAATTATCATTGAGGATGAAGGGGAAGGATTAAGTGAACAAGATATAATACTACTTGAAGCTAGTCTTAGCAACCATGATGAAAATAACGATAGAATTGGTCTTCACAATGTACATGAAAGGTTGAAGTTAACCTATAATAGTCAATCAGGTCTAAAATTTGAACGATCTAAATCTGGTGGTTTAAAAGTAATAATTTATATTTTTACTTAACTATCAATCATGGAAGGCGAGGGTGCTATGTATAATTTACTTGTTGTTGATGATGAACAATATGTGACTGATTATCTGACAAAAACGGTATCCTGGGAGTCAGTTGGAATAGATAAAGTATTTTCTGCACTCTCTGCACAAGAGGCAATAGAAATAATGGAAAGTGAACCAATCGATATAATAATTACTGATATACGAATGCCTGGTATGGATGGTATTGAGCTAATTAAAGTAATTAATAATAAGTACCCTACAAAATGCATAATGCTATCTGGCTATGCAGATTTTAATTATGCAAAAGAAGCGCTAAAGGCAAAAGCAGTAGAGTATTTACTTAAGCCAGTAAGGAACAGTGAAGTACTTGAAGTGGTTAGTAAAACTGTAAACATGATTAAGGATGAAAAAAAACAGCAAGAGCTATATCAATCTGCATTACACACATTAAAAGATAATTCACAAGTGATGAGACAAAATTTTTTCCAAGAACTTATCGAGGGAAAAGAATATACAGATGAGATGATAGATCATAAAGTAAACCAGCTTAATCTTCCTTTAAAGCAAGGTGATTTTTTTACTACTATTATGATTAGGGTTGAAAAAGAAACAAACACAATTTCAGGAAGTTTATCCCTAGAGATTTTTGCCACAATGAACATAGTAAATGAAATTATGGAGCCTAATTTTGAGTTATGCTACTTTAGAGATTCTTTCAACTACCTTGTTCTTTTAGTTAAATATAACAAAAATTATAATAAATCTTTGCTCGAAAAATCAACAAAGGAAATTGTACAAATACTTAAAAGTTCTATAGATATTGATATTTCAATAATATTACTTCAAAATGGGATCTTTCCTACCGATGTAATATCTCAATACCAACAAGCTATGTTGAAAATGCGTAGAAGTGTAGGACAAAGTAATAAAACTATAGGAATAACAAGTCTTGAAGAATTTGTAGACACGACCTACACTAGTGCTTTGTATGAACCCCCAAGCTTCATGTATGTATTAGAGGAAGGCAATTGGGATGAAATTGATAGGAGGTTAGACAGTATTTTTGAGGAATTAAGATGTAAGGATAATCTAAATCATGATCAACTGATGGAGGTTTTTTTTCATCTAACGAACGCATTTATCTATGTCATTCGAAAAAAAAATTTACAATTACATGATGTTTTTGGTCTTAAACTGGAAAAGTTATTTACTCCACTAAACACTCTGGTATCATTGGAAAGTTGGGTTCGAGATATAGTACATGGTGTGAAGCAAAGTATAGTCATTGATCAAAAAGGAGAAAGAGTAAAGATTGTGCAAAAAGTGAAGGGTTACATCGATAGCAACATTGCAGAGGATTTATCTTTACAAAAAATATCCGACTTTGTTTACCTTCATCCGACCTATTTGTCAAAGATATATAAAGATGAAACGGGTGAAACATTGAGCGACTACATTTGCAGAATTCGAATGGGGAAGGCTGCGCATTTGTTGAGACACACACACCAAAAAATAAACGATATTTCAAAAAAAGTGGGATATAGCAACCCTTCTTATTTTATCAAGGTGTTTAGAAAGTATTTTGTATTAACACCACAAGAATACCGTAAAAAATAAAATTATATTTTTATAGGCGGTTATATTAATATGAAAAAAGAAAAAAATCTTCTACTAATTATAATTACCTTTATATTTATTTTTATTGTACTAATTCACTTTCTTTTCCAAGAAAAATCGGTTGATACATCTAACCAAAATGACAAAGATGTTCAAAAAAATAATCAGTTAGGAAAAAGTGTTTACTACACTGCGATATTTAAAGAGGGGAGATATATCGAACCCGTTAGAATTACGACAGCTAGAGTATTGGATGGTAATGTTACATTTAAAAATGGAGAGACAATGAAAGAAAATGTGCATACGAGATGGGCAAAAGATACTTTAGGGATAGAAATCGACACAATATGGCATACAGATACACTAGAAGCATTTGCGATAAAAATCCGCCTATTATTAGCTTCTAATGAAGAGCTTCCAGACATTATCCCTACAAGGGATATGGGGTTAGCACAAGAACTAATTGATTCAGGATTATTTATGCCTATTGATGAATTATTTAGAACATATGCATCAGACATATGGAAAGAGGCTGCTGCTATTGACCCAAATGTTTGGACGCCTTTTATGAGGGATGGATTAACGTATGGAATTCCCGTACTAGACTTTACGTATAACAATGATCATATATTATGGATTCGAGAAGACTGGTTAGAAAAATTAGAACTAGAGGTACCAACTACGATGGGGGAATTGGAGAAAGTCTTACATGCATTTACCTATTTAGACCCTAATGGTACAAAGCAACATGATACCTATGGCTTAGCATTTTCTTATAGGCATGATTTAGAAGAACTTAGTTGGATTTTTGGCGCATATGGTACAATACCTAGTTTTTGGCATGAAGATGTATTGGGAAATCTAACATATGGTTCCGTTCAACCAGAAATGAAAGATGCATTAAGAATAATAAGTGAATGGACAAAAAAAGGTTATGTTCCAAAAGAAGCCTCATTACTTACCTGGTTGGATTCAGCGGAACTGTTTGTTACTGGGAGGGCCGGTATAATCTCTGGTCCCCATTGGATGCCAACCTGGCCTCTAAACGAGTTAGCAAAAAACATCCCGGGTGCTAAGTATAAGCCTATAAAAATTCCTGCTGGTCCCACTGGACAAGCTATGCGCTGGGGGAACGACACTTACAATGGTGTAATATTGATCAATAAGAATATGAAGCATCCAGATGCATTTTTTGTATACCAAAACTATTTATTTGACAATTATGCAAATCCGATAGAAGGAAGTCCCTTCGAATTTGGCTTAGCTAAAGATTATGACTGGACATTGGTGGATGGGCGACCAACAACAGTCCCAGAAAAAATCCCTGGTGGCTGGGCTAATGTAACAAAATATACGTTAATGTTTGATGGTGCGAGAATACCAGATATATATATGAGTAGTTTGGCAAAATTTCATAAAGGGAAGAAACCCGAAACCCCATTTGAAACGATTATACATGGGAAGTTTCCTCCAGCCGCTTGGGAAGCGGCTGCAATCTTACTTGAACAAAAAGATATCTCGACTACTGATAAATTTCAAGGACCACCAACTAAAACTATGGTTGATATCTGGGGTTTTTTAGAAGGGTTAGAGAAACAAATGTTAACTAATATTATGACTGGAAGCGCGGAGGGCGATACATTTGATGAATTCGTAGAAAGGTGGAACAGTAAAGGCGGGCAAATGATAGTACAAGAAGTTAATGAATGGTATCAGGAAACAAAATACCTTGAGAGAAATAAATTTCTGTCCAAATAAGTTGTGAAATTATTGAGATTCTGAAAAAAAGTGAATGGCAAAAAACAAGGGTACGGTAACTCGTACCCTTGTTTTTTTATAAAAGGTTTTTTAACTCACACGGAGAAAGGATTACTATTATATTTAAATTTTTTAATTCACTTGCTGTAAAGTCTAAGTTCAAATTTAATATGAAATTGAGATAGTTTCATAATCCAAAGATTTTATTATATAAACAAAAAGTAAATTAACCTATATTTAAATTAACAAGATCCTTAAACTGTTTCTTTAACTACAGGGTGCAACATCTGACATAAAGGTGCGCTGCTAGTTTATATGTAAACGCTTTCCTTTTGTTGAGGTGCTCCGGATGAAAGGAAATAGTTTAAGTAATGATTTTGCAACAATGAAGATGACCAACTTTTGAGGAGGGATTAAATCTAATTAGAACGATATTTTTAATATTAATTAAATTAATTAACAAAGGGGTGTTTAAATTGAAAAGAAACTTATTCAAAACTATGAATTTGATGGTTATTATTTTTTTCGCAGCTTTGGTTAGCGTTGGATGTAACTCTAATTCAGAAACAGGAGGAAAGTCTGAGCCATCTGGTGAAGGAACAACTGATTCCTCTGGTGAAAAAGTAACACTTGATTGGTGGGATTGGGGGACGCTTCAAGGAGTAGAAGCAATGACTACTGCTCTGTTTGAAGCATTTCCAGAATATGAAGATCAGCTTGAAATTAGTGGTGTTCTTCAAGAGAACGAGCAAGCTATGGCATCGCAGTTGAGGCTTCTATTATCTGCCAACGAAAATGTCCCTGACATTATTAAATTTAATAGAACACAAGTCATAGAGTTTGCGCATGCGGGTATATTAGAAGATCTAACTAGTCACGTTGCTCCATATTTGGATAATGTCGTCCCAGGTGGTCATGAATTAATGATGTACGGTGAAGAAGTAATTGCTTTCCCTTATGAAATAAAGCCAAAAGTTTGGTTCTATAGAACAGACATGTTTGAAGAAGCTAACATTGATGTAAATGACATTAAAAACTTAGATGATTTTATTAATGCTGGTAAGAAATTAAAGCAACATTTTCCCGATAGTTACATGTTTAATATGGGCGGAGAAATTGCTACGTATACATTGCAAATGGTACTAAGTGGTAATGGAGCGAAATTTGTAGATGATGATGGTAACTATATTGTTAATAAAGATCCTGGAGTTCGAAAAGCCTTTGAAGCGTTTAAAGAATTAACCGACTCTGGTGTAGTAGTAAACATTGGTGATTGGACTCCAGACTGGGAACATGGATTCGCTGACGGAACAATCGCATCAACATTACTTTCTGGTTGGTTTGTAAACTTCCTCCCAACTTATGCTCCAGATCAAAAAGGCTTATGGGGTGCGACTACTTGGCCTGAAATTGGAGGCGCAGTAGGTGGAAGTGATGCTGGAGGATCCGTGTTTGTTGTCCCAAAAAATGCTCCTAATAAAGACCTAGCGATCGAAATACTAACAAAATTAACTTTAACTGAAGAAGGTAGGGTAGGCTTATTTAAACATCGTTCTATTCTTCCTATTATTGAGTCAGTACACAATGATCCTATCCTACAAGAGCCTCATCCTTATTTCGGTACAGCGTTAATGGAAGCTAATCGAAAGGCTTTAGAGAACTTTAGTGTCTTTCCATTCACACCGGCAACATCCTTAGAAATGCCAATAGTGGAAGAACACCTTAATGCTTATAGAAGTGGAAGTGTAACACTTGATGAAGCTTTGGATAGGGCACAGCGAGATTTAGAAACGCAAATTGGAAATCCATTTGATTTTTAAGTTAAAGTAAGAGGCTGGGACAAAACAAAGTGTCAGACACCGCTAGGCACCGAATATAGACATATGATAAATCTGTACGTCTATATTTAGTATGATCCGCGTGGTGTCAGACACTTTTGTCCCAGCCTCACTAATAAGGAGGGTTATCCGTGGCTATTATTCAGAAACAGGCTCAAACGATCGCCCAAAAAAAGAAAATATCTTTTGGTAAAAAGAAAAGCTGGGATAAGCTAGTGCCGTATATGTTTATTTCACCATTTATATTTACTTTTTTTGTATTCTTTTTATTTCCTTCTATTTATTCGTTTGTTTTAAGTTTCTATCGTTACAGAGGATATGGGGAGGCGAG
The DNA here is from genome assembly GCF_046314235.1 of Anaerobacillus sp. NCBI lineage: Bacteria > Bacillati > Bacillota > Bacilli > Caryophanales > Bacillaceae > Anaerobacillus > Anaerobacillus sp. The sequence continues at coordinate 17,234 of NZ_JBKBWN010000012.1, read as the reverse complement.
ATTTGTTGGAATTGACAACTATCTAAATTTATTGCAATATCCAACTTTTTGGACAGCTGTCTATAATACGATGTTTTATTTAGTTATTCATATATTCCCAGTAATGATTATTTCCTTTTTATTAGCGGTTGCTATGAATTCCAAATTCATCAAATGGCAGAAAGTATACAAACCATTGATATTCTTACCTCAAATTATGGCGGTTGTAGCAGCTGCCCTAGTATTTAGAATTCTTTTTTCAACAAGAACTGGTGTAATTAATAATGTCTTCGGAACACAAATCCCGTTTCTTGAAGATCCGTCCCTTATGAAATGGACCGTTGTTATCTTAATAGTATGGAGAGCAGTGGGGTGGTTCTTAGTCATATTTTTGGCAGGGCTCACTACAATTAGTCCTAGTCTAAATGAGGCAGCTGAGATAGATGGCGCAAATGCTTTTCAACGCTTATGGTATATTACGATCCCATTAATGAAACCAATTCTTTTATTTGCTTTTGTAATAGACACGATAGGTTCCTTGAAGATCTATGCAGAACCATTAATACTAATATCTGGTTGGATAAATGCCCCTACACATGTTATTCCAATAATGGCTTTATTAACAAACAACCTACAGGGCGGAAACTTCGGAATGGCCTCTGCGGTTGGTTGGGTATTATTTCTAATGATTCTCGTTGTATCAGCCATACAATTTAAGCTTTTCAAAGGGTGGGGGAGAGAATGAAACTAAAAATAGTTAAATTTTCACTGAATATTGTAGTTATTATTATAGCTCTACTATGTTTATATCCATTCATAATTATGGTTATTGGTTCACTGAAAACTGCAGCAGAGCTTTCATCTAATCCTGCAGGTATTCCATTGAGACCAACGATTGAAAATTATATTAGGCTATTAACTCATAGTGGCGGACTTGTAGCGCGCACTTTCTTTAATGCGATTTTTATTTCTGTGACACATGTAGTACTTACGCTAGCTGTTTCTTCATTAGCTGCGTTTGCCTTTGCGAAATATACATTTAGAGGAAAAAATATTATGTTTGTTATCTTATTGGCAACTATGATGGTGCCTTTTGAGTTAGCAATTCCACCTTTATATGTAATGCTTAGTCGAATTGGTTGGCTGAATACTTATTCAGTTCAAATATTTCCAGGTATTGCTAGTGTGTTTGCGATGTTTTTGTTAAGGCAATTTATGATGAAAATACCGGATGATTTAATAGATGCAGCCAAAATTGATGGAGCAGGTCATATTCGGACATTTCTTAGTGTCATAGTGCCAACTTCTGCCCCAGTATTAGGAGCATTAGCTGTACTCATATTTTTAGGTAAATGGAATGACTTCTTATGGCCAGTTATTATGGTTAGAGACACGGCGAAACTTCCCATTATGCTTATCCTACCTTTACTAAGTGATACAGATCAAACCTACTCCTTACCATGGGAATTAATATTGGCAGGTTGTACATTAGTCACAGTTCCACTTGTTCTCGTATTTTTGAAATTTCAAAAAAAGTTCATGTCTAGTGTCACAATTGGAGCAGTGAAAGAATAAGGAGATAGCTCTTAAACTAAAAAATATGGGAGAGATAACTATTATGAGAATGAACGGGTTAATATCCCCTCAGCTTAATTCGGATGTGTTGGTTATTGGTGGTGGATTTTCTAGCGTTTCAGCTGCATGTGAAGCGGCAGATAATGGGATGAAGGTCACCCTGATCGAATCCCGTACTTATCTTGGAGAAGAGTTAATGGCTACTCTAAACTCATGGGTTTCATCGGAAGAATATGATCAAATTAATGATTTGTTTAATTGGAAAGACAAAAAGTATGTTAAATTACTCGAAAATGAAAAGGAGTACCCGATAATACCAGATCAACTGAAACTAGCATTGGAAGAAGAGCTCCTTGCTAGAGATATTAAATTAATTTACAATGCAAGAACAATTGGCTGGGAAAAAATAAATAATTTATATAAGGTTGAGATTGTGGGTAAATTTGGTATCAAATATATCTATGCTAAACATGTTATTGATGGAAGTGAAAATGCGGTTAGTCTTAGAGGGTCTGTCAGCTCGAAGCCACGATATCAAGATAAGGTAGTTTCGAGTAGAACCTTTGAAGTAAGCGGTGTAAATCTGGAAGCGTTGGAGAAACAGTCCATCGAAATTCCGAAGGAACTGACTCCTGAATATAAAATCTATAAAGGAGCTTATGAGAGAGGACATCTATATATTGAGTATACAAATGAATTACAGGTAAACTCACAGAAAAATTGGTTAAACGAACAAGAAATTCAATCTAGGTTTCTCACCATGGATATTTTTAAATGGTTAAAGACGACACATGAGGCATTTCAAAAAGCTCGTATAGTTAATACAGCACATAAGCTTTCTATTCCTCCTTTAAGAAGGGTTAAAAGTAATCACAATTTAAAAGGTACTGTAAGAACTTCCTTTGGGGACATTCCGCTTCGTCAGTTTTATAGTGAAAATGGGATCTGGGTGGCTAGTGGTGCGGCAGACTTTCCTAATGATATATCAGAATCTACCTTCAAGAGTCCAGTTGCCATGTTACAAATTGGGAAAGCGATTGCTCGTCATTTATCCGCCCATGAGTTGGTAGCAAAGGTTACTGGTTCGTGTATTCTACCAGTACAGAAACAAGTAGTTGATGTATTGGTTATAGGTGGAGGTACAAGTGGTGCCTCTGCGGCCATTGCTGCAGCAAGGAAAGGAAGTAACACGTTACTAATTGAAATGAATACAAGCTTAGGTGGATCTGGTACTGTTGGAGGAGTGGATAGTTACTGGTTTGGAAGGCGTAGTGGATTTAACCTGGAAGTAATAAAGTGGGTTTCTGAAGTTCATGAGTGGATGGGAATAACATGGACTGGAAAAACTGCGGAGAAATGGAATGTGGAAGGGAAAATGTACGCACTATTAAATGCTGCTCAAAAAGCAGGAGTGGAAATTCAGTTTAATAGTGTTTTAGTTCAAGTGAAAAAGAAAAAAAACAAAGTAATAGGAGCTGTTGTAGTTACTCCAGAAGGTATTATAGAAATTACCTCAGAAGTGATCATTGATGCAACGGGTGATGGTGATGCAGCTGTTATGGCAGGTGCGGAGCACTTCTATGGTTCTGACAGGGAGAGTGCTACCATGTGGTACTCAAAGGTTCCGCAAATCAAGCCAGGTGTTTATATGAATAACTTTACAAGCACAGTAAATGTTGGTGATGCAGATGATTATACCCGAGCAATTTTATCAGCACGAAGAAGATTTGTTGGATATGATCATAGTCCTTATCTAGCAGTAAGAGAGTCTCGGCATATTGTTGGTGAGGTTAGATTGACATTAACGGATCAACTAACCTTTAAAAAATGGCCAGATGTGGTAAATATCGCTTTTAGTAATCATGACATGAAAGGCCATACTAGTTCAGAGTGGGTCCGCTTAGGATTAATACCCCCAAACTTAGAAATTGAGGTTCCATATCGTGCGTTAGTTCCTAAAGATATTGATGGATTAATTATTACAGGTAAAGCTATATCAGCGACACATGATGCCCTCCCAGCCATCAGAATGCAGGCAGATTTAGAAAATCTAGGAGCAGTTTGTGGAATAGCTGCAGACATGGCAGCTAAACAAAAAAAGGAACTGAGAAATCTAGACATCTCTGAGCTACAAACTAATCTTATTGAGTGGGGGATTATACCTGAGAGTGTGGCAGATAGAAAGATGCAAAGTGTAAAGCAAAGTAAGGAAGAGATGGCTTATTGGGTATCTCAACTAAATGATGAGGATAAACTCTATGAATTTGCCAATATGAATTTCATAGACATTCATACAGAACCAATTCCTATTGTAAAAGTGTGTACTGCTGGCAGAGAAATTATCCCTTTGCTTTATAAGGAGCTAGAAGATCAAACCTCCCCTAGAAGATTAATGGCTGCTAGGGCGTTAGCCTGGTACGGTGACCGAGCTGCAACACCTATATTAATCGAGTACTTAGATCCCGTTCTTGAACTGGACGAATTACCTGGAAGAGAAGCAAAAATTAAATATGTACACGCACCACCTGATCATGGAGCCATGCCAGAGCCAGCCTATTTATTATACACTTTAGCAATGGTAAAAGATGATAGATCTATCTCTGTATTGGAACGTGCTATCGATAAATTAAAGCCTACAAAGGAAAAGTTTACTGATGTTAATCACGGTCTGTTCTATTATGTAGATAGCATTTGTCATATTGCTGAGCGCTTAGGACTACGAGCGTGTATTCCAAGCTTGGAGAGGCTACATTCCGAAACGTTATTTCACAATAAAATGAATAGAGACGTTATACAGCAAGATTATTTTGAAGAGCGAATGGCATTTTTAGAAATAGTTATTGGTAGAGCGTTAGCTCGCTGTGGCAGTAAGGGAGGTTTATCTATTATCATTGATTATTTACAAGACTCACGTAATTTACTAGTTCAACACGCTTATCGAGAATTAGTAGATATTAGTGGTGAAACATTAAGAAACGACCATATGGAATGGAAGCAATGGCTTTCTAGTTTAGAAGAGTTAGAACCTAAACCATGGGTGGAACCAAAAGAAATGGTATAGTGATCCACTGAAAAAAAGAGTGATTTGGTTGTAATTGCTAGAGGATTGAAAAAAGTAAGTGAAATTACTAGAGAGTTGCCTTGTGAGAAGACTTCTCTCTTTTTCAATTCAAGAAAAAACTTAAAATGGATGATGGCTAGAAGTCAGGAGTCGTTATACTCAATTCCATTATTGAAAAGTGAACCTATATTAAAATGAAGTGGAAATTTTACGGATTGAAAATTAACTTTTTTAAGAGAGCTTTTATAAGGGAGGATTGACATAAATGATAATTTCTAACTTAATTCCTAGGATTAGTTACGGTGGGGACTATAACCCAGAACAATGGGAAAGGTCGGTATGGCAAGAGGATGTCGAATTAATGAAAGAGGCAGGAGTGAATATGGTCTCCCTCGGTATTTTTAGCTGGGCAAGCTTAGAAAAAAAGGAGGACGATTTTTCATTTGAATGGTTAGATGAGATCATGGATTTATTACATGATAATGGGATTTCAATTGATTTGGCAACAGCTACGGCTTCAACACCAGGGTGGTTTGTTCGAAAGTATCCAGAATCACTTCCGGTGGATGAGAAAGGTAGCCGATACGCCTTTGGAAGTAGACAACATTATTGTCCTAATAACTTTGATTTAAAACGGCGTATTCAAGTCATAGTTACGAAACTGGCAGAACGTTATCAATCACACCCTGGGTTAAAAATGTGGCATATTAATAACGAATATGCATGTCACGTTTCTCGTTGTTACTGTAATACATGTGCAAATGCGTTTCGAACGTGGCTGAAAAATAGATATGTGAATTTGGAAGAATTAAATGACCGATGGGGTACGCGGTTTTGGAGTCAATATTATTATGAATGGGAGGAAATAAATCCTCCAAGAATGGCCCCTACCTTTTCTAATCCAGGACATGAGCTAGATTATACTCGATTTATGAATGATTCCATTTTTCAATTGTATTTAACAGAAAGGGATATCTTAAGAAGGTTAACACCAACTATTCCAATTACAACGAATTTTATGGGACCGTTTAAGCCTTTAAATTATTTCGAGTGGGCAAAGGAAATGGATATAGTTAGTTGGGATTCATATCCTGATCCAACAGAGGGTACCCCAGTCACACAAGCGATGTGGAATGATCTGATGCGAAGTTTTCGTAAAGGGCAGCCTTTCTTTTTAATGGAACAGGTAACAAGTCATGTAAACTGGCGGGATATTAACGTACCGAAGAGCCCAGGAGTAATGCGGGCGTGGAGTTATGCCACAATTGGACGTGGGGCAGATGGAATACTATTTTTTCAATGGCGCCAAAGTAAAGCTGGCTCAGAAAAATTTCACGGAGCGATGGTTTCCCATGCACCAAAAGAAAAAAGTAGAACTTATCAAGAAGTAAAGCAATTAGGGAATGAATTAAAGAAACTTGAAAAGATAACCGGTTCCACTATAGAAGCGAAAGTTGCAATATTATTTGATTTTGAAAATTGGTGGGCATTCGATCTTCCTTCGAAACCACACAATAAAATAAATTATATAGAGCAAGTTCAAAATTACTTTCGTCCTTTTTATGAAAAGAACATTCCAGTAGATTTCGTACAACCAAGCGATGATCTAGAGCAGTATGATTTAGTTTTAGCACCATTATTATATATGGTGAAACAGGGAGAAGATAAAATGCTCGAACAATTCGTTTCCAAAGGCGGAACATTAGTAGTTTCCTTTTTTAGTGGCATAGTCGATGAGAATGACCGAGTACATTTAGGTGGTTATCCAGGTCCGCTGCGCGACTTGCTAGGAATATATGTTGAGGAGTTTGTTCCTTTGGCAGAGAATGAATGTAGTACTTTTAGTTCAAATAATAAAGAGATCAGTTGCGGTTTATGGCGTGAACATATTCATCTAGAAGGAGCCAATGTGTTAGCTGCTTTTAAAGAAGATAATTTTCTTGGGAGGTCACCTGTGATCACAGAAAACCAATATGGTAAAGGAAAGAGTGTTTATATTGGAACAGATCCAGAAAGAGGCTATCTCTCTGAATTACTCCTAGAATTGGCAAGTGAGAAAAATATTTCACCGCTATTAAATGTTCCTGAAAACGTAGAGGTAAGTGTGAGGGTTTCAAAAGAAAAGCAATTTCTTATAATAGTGAACCATAATGATGAGCAAGTAACCGTAAATATTCCAAATTTTGTTGATTATCAAGCAATAATAGGTGCCGATTTTGAAGAAGAGAATTTGGTCCTATGTGCTTATGGTGTCGCTGTACTGGAAAAGTAAAAGACTAGAGTTCTGCTTTCGTATCTCTCCTGATAAGGGTCCAATATCTAATTCTTTTTAAAGATACAATTTTTCGCTAAGGCGATGTTTTGTGTCTTTTTTTTGCTAAATTATGTATTAGCCTTTTTAAACAATAACTCACCAGTAATGATATTATTATAAAAGGTTTATCTGATATGATGAGTTTAATATCCCCCTTTTGTGGCTCTAATCATGATTAAGTAAATTGGAACAAGAGAACTGGATGGCATCTGGTACTAGCGAGAACTTTTTTACGTGAAATGATTTTTAATTGAGATAGAGCATGCTCACATTGAAAAGTCCTTTCAATGTGAACCGTTACGGTTAAATTACAATTAATCTGAGGTGATGAAACAAATGCATTACAAAAAAGTGAGATATACATATACTACAGCGGAGGATGCATTGCCATTGTATGTGGAAAGTGTCGGTTTTAACCCACAAGAGCAAGACTTCACGAGACCTGAAGGTTATCCTTACTATCACTGGTTACAGACGATAGAGGGAGAAGGCAGATTTACTTTTAATGGCCAAGAGTATAGTTTACCTAAGGGACGTGGAATTTTATTGAAACCGTATACACCGCATTCCTATGTTACATCAGGGAGGAAATGGTCAACGGTTTATGTTACTTTTGGCGGAGTGTCTGTAGTGTCAATTTTAGATTCTTTAAAATTGAACTATTCAAGTCTTTATACTGATATGGAAAATTTGCCATTCGCCAAAATCATAGAAGAGATGTTAAAAAAGATTGAATCCGATTCGGAATTTTCTAGGTTGGATTTATCTAGCTATTTATATAATTTTCTTATCCATTTACGAAAATATGGGAAGGTTAACAACCAACCATCGCTTTCCCATTTATACGATAAAGTTCGTCCTATTGTCGAATGGCTTGAGACAGTCTATGCAGAAGAAATTGGCTTAGAGGACATGGCAAAGCATTCAAATGTAAGCCCTCAATATTTAAACAGATTATTTCAAGAAACCTTCGACGTAAGCCCGTATTCCTTCCTTATTCAGCTAAGGATACGAAAAGCAAAAGAACTACTAATTCAAAATCCTGAAATTTTACTGAAAAATCTTGCGTTCCTCGTAGGCTTTAACGATTGTAGTAACTTTGTTGCTACCTTTAAAAAGAAAGAGGGAATTACTCCAAAAAAGTATCGTGATTTATATGTGAAGCAAAAGTTGTAAATTAGAATAAAAATCTTAATACGCTGCCTTTTGGGGCAGTTTTTTTTATTTTAAATAATCTAAATAACCCCCTTTTTTTTAGATAGTCGAAACGAGTGAATTAATTCAAATTTAGCCTCTATGGTAAATGTTTAAATTTTGCAAATTAACTATGATGAAGTTTCATATTTTTATATAAACAGATAATTTATTCATACAATAAAGGATTGGTATCGTTTACAATGGTGTTGTATTCTTACATTAAGAAAGAGGGGAAACACTTATGAAAAAACTTTTAATGCTGTTAGTAGTTATGTTTGCTTTATCTTTAGTTGTAATCGGATGTGGACCAGCTGATGAAACTCCAGATACTGCAAAAGAAGAAACGGTTGGTACTGATGAAGAAACTGCAAATGTTCCAGCCAAACCTGATAAATTAGAGATTTGGGCAAATGATGATGACTATCAATTTGCTGCTGTAAAATATTTAGTTGACCAATTTGTAGAAGAACACGGAATTGAAGTTATTGTCACACCTAGATTAATGGCAGATCAAGACGAAGCGTTCGCTTTAGATGCCCCTGGGGGAATTGGTCCTGACCTTATTTTCCAACCGCATGATCGATTAGGGAACTTAACATCACAGAATTTGTTAGCTCCACTAGAAGTTGATGAAGCAACATTAGCGCAATACACAGCAGAGGCTGTTGGTGCATTTATGATAGATGGTGTGGCATACGGTGCACCGTTAGTAATGGAAAACACAGCTTTATATTATAACAAAGACCTCGTACCAGAAGTGCCAGGCACAATGGAAGAGCTTTATGACTTAGCAGAAGGATTAACAAATGTTGCTAATGATGAATATGGATTTTTATTTGAAGCTTTGAACTTCTACCATGCGTTTCCTTGGATTGGTGGACATGGTGGCTATGTATTTGGACAAGACGCTGATGGAAACTATGATCCTGAGGATATTGGTTTAAACAATGAAGGGGCGGTTCGTTCATACGAAGAGATCCAATCGTTATTTAATAGAGGGATTGTACCACGTGGAATAAATGAGGATGTATTAAATGGTTTATTTACACAAGGGAAAGTAGGTATGGTTGTTTCAGGTCCTTGGGCTTTAGCATCTTATTCAGATGCATTAGGTGATAGCCTGGCTGTTGCGCCACTTCCACTATTATCTAATGGTGAGCGACCTACTCCGTTTGCTGGTGTGAAGGGTTGGTTAGTATCTAATTATTCTGATCATAAATATTGGGCTTCTCAATTAGCGTTACACTTAACAACTGCTGAATCTCAAGCCTACTACTATGCTGAAACGGGAGAAATTCCTGCCCGTCCAGATGCAAACATTGATAATGTTTTTGCAGAAGGGTTCTTAGCGCAATCTCAAACAGCAATACCAATGCCGAACATTCCTGAAATGGGCCAAGTTTGGGCGCCAATGGCAGATTCATTACAATTTAATGCAGCAGGAGACAACGCAAAGGAAATTCTTGACGAAGCTGTTGAGGAAATTCATGAATTTATCAAAATGATGAAATAAACATTTTTTAGGGATAGGAAGGCACTTAGCCCTTCCTATTCTCATTCTATCGTGTATAGGAGGTTAATGGATGGAATCAAAACAGCAAGACGAACCTGTAGGAACAAAAAGCAAATCCCATAAATTCTCCAACCATAATCCAAAGTTATCGTTGCTTTTATCGGTTATACCAGGACTAGGTCAATTTTATAATCGTCGATTTATGAAAGGGTCGGTCTTTCTCATTTTAGCAGCTTCATTTTTAATCGTCTTTACTGATTTTATTAATATCGGATTGTGGGGGATTTTTACTCTTGGAACTCAACCAGGGAGAGATCACTCCCTAGTTTTAATTATCCAAGGATTAGTTACAATCATCCTTCTTTTGTTCAGTGCGGTGTTTTATTATATTAACTTGCGTGATGCTTATAAAGATGCATCAAAATTAAAAGAAGGCTTTGGCATTCCAACGTTAAGAGAGGCCTTTCATAATACGTATGATAAGACATTTCCGTACTTTTTGGTAGGACCAGGATTATTTTTAGTCATTTTTTCTATCATTTTACCACTTGGTTTTATGCTTTCACTCGCGTTTGTAAACTATTATTTACGAAATTCTCCACCCGCGAATTTGTTGGATTGGGTAGGATTTGATAATTTTGTCTCGCTAGCAACGACGCCAATGTGGCAAAACACGTTTATGAGCGTTTTTAGCTGGACAATTATTTGGACGTTAGTAGCGACAACTCTTCAAATCGCGTTAGGGTTATTCCTTGCGATCTTAGCTAACGATAAGCGAATTAAATATAAGCGTACGGTAAGAACAATGCTTATTTTACCTTGGGCTGTCCCAGGTTTTGTAACAATCCTAATCTTTGCGGCGATGTTTAATGATGGCTTTGGGGCAATTAACCGTCAAATTATGGAGCCGCTTTTTGGTTTAAGTATTCCTTGGATGACAGATTTGTTTTGGACAAGAACAGCGATCATATCTATTCAAGTTTGGTTAGGATTTCCATTTGTTTTCGCCTTGTTTACAGGTGTTTTGCAAAGTATATCTGACGATTGGTACGAAGCAGCTACTGTCGATGGCGCTAATCGTTGGCAGAAGTTTAAGGCGATTACCTTCCCACATGTGATGTACGCTACTGCTCCGCTAATGATCATGCAGTACACACACAATTTTAATAATTTTAATATTATTTATCTATTCAACGAAGGGGGACCAGCAATTCGAGGACAAAATGCTGGTGGAACCGACATTTTAATATCATGGGTGTACAGTTTGACCTTCCAACAGCAAAACTATAGTATTGCTGCGGCTATTTCTATGATTATCGGGCTCATTGTTGCTATATTTGCCTTTTTCCAATTTCGTCGTACTAGCACATTTAAAGAGGAGGGGAAAATCTATTGAGATTAAAAACGAAAACAAAAAGCAGATTAGAAGTCATGGGTATTTACTTCATTTTTGCAGTGATGTTTGTCATCATTGCTTATCCCCTCTTATGGGCGGTGGGAATTTCTTTAAATCCTGGTCGTAGTATGTTCTCTGCCAGTATGATTCCTGAAAATTGGAGCTTGGAACATTACAAGTGGTTGTTTTTTGATGACCCAAGAGGTCGGTATGTAACTTGGTATAAAAATAGTTTAATTGTCGCAGGTTTTACCTCGTTGTTTTCGGTAATCGTTTCAACTTTTACAGCTTATGCCTTCTCTCGTTATCGTTTTGTGGGCAGAAAGAACGCAATTTTTATTCTATTAGTCTTACAAATGTTCCCGATACTGATGGCAATGGTTGCCCTTTACTTGTTATTAAATTTAGTAGGATTACTTAATTCGTTAACAGGGTTAATTATCATCTATGTAGGTGCAAGTGTACCTATGATGACCTTCTTAGTGAAAGGGTATTTCGATACAATTCCAAAAGAACTAGATGAAGCGGCGAAAATAGATGGAGCAGGTCATTTGCGGATTTTTGTACAAATTATGCTTCCGCTAGCGAAGCCAATTTTATCAGTTGTAGCACTTTTCCAATTCATGACACCGTTTATGGACTTCTTATTGCCGAGAATTGTATTAAGAAGTGAAGAAAAGTATACATTAGCTTTAGGGTTGTTTAACTTTGTAAGCAATCAGTTCGACAATAACTTTACCCGTTTTGCAGCAGGGGCCATGTTAGCGGCAATACCGATTGCATTACTGTTTCTTTTCTTACAACGGTATTTGATTGCGGGGTTAACTGCAGGAGGAACGAAAGGGTAAATGTACAATCTTAACTAAAGCAATTAGAAAAGGTGATTAGATGAATAAAAAATTTCCACCTATAAGTGGTAAAATTCCAAACATGTTACATGGAGCTGATTATAACCCAGAGCAATGGTTAAATTACCCAGGCGTTTTTGAAGAAGATATTCGCCTGATGAAACTAGCAAATTGTAACGTGATGTCTGTTGGAATTTTTTCATGGGCGACATTAGAGCCTGAAGAAGGAGTATTCCAATTTGGATGGCTTGATCATATCCTCGATACATTTGCAGAAAATGGAATTTATGCATTTCTTGCCACTCCAAGCGGGGCGCGTCCTGCTTGGATGTCTCAAAAGTATCCGGAGGTACTCCGTACAGGGGCAAACCGCGTGCGAAACCTGCACGGGGAACGACACAACCATTGTTATTCTTCACCTGTTTATCGGGAGAAAGTAAAGATCATTAACACGAAGCTTGCACAACGCTATGGAAATCATCCGGCTGTCATCGGCTGGCACATTTCCAATGAATTAAATGGTGGATATTGTCACTGTAATCATTGTCAAAATAATTTCAGGGAATGGCTGAAGAAACGTTACGGCACGTTAGATCAACTCAATCATGCCTGGTGGACAACGTTCTGGAGTCATACGCTCACAGATTGGTCGCAGGTTGAATCTCCTGCCCCTCATGGGGAAAAGTCGGTACATGGTTTAAACTTGGACTGGAAACGATTTATCACTGATCTATCTATTGACTTTATTAGGAATGAGGTTACGCCTCTTCGAAAGGTCAATCCGGAATTACCGATAACGACGAATTTCATGGAAACCTTTGAAGGGTTAAACTACTTTAAATTTGCAGATGTATTAGATTTTGTATCCTGGGATGCGTATCCAACATGGCACGATGCCGATGATACAGTCGATCAAGCCGTTTTGTTCGCCTTTAATCACGATATTATGCGCTCTATTAAAGGTGGCCAACCGTTTGCATTAATGGAGAGTACACCAAGCTTAACTAACTGGCAGAGTGTAAGTAAGCTCAAGAAACCGGGAATGCACTTATTATCATCGCTTCAAGCAGTAGCTCATGGCTCTGATACGGTTCAATACTTCCAATGGAGAAAGAGCCGAGGTTCAAGTGAGAAGTTTCATGGTGCTGTTGTAGACCATGTCGGCCATGAACATACACGGGTATTTCAAGATGTAACGGAAGTAGGTACATCGCTTAGTAGCTTAACAGATGTTATTGGTACTTCAGTAGAAGCTGAAGTGGCAGTCATATTTGATTGGGAAAATCGCTGGGCGATAAAGGATTCTCAAGGGCCTCGAAATAGCGGAATTCATTACGAGAAGACTGTATTGAGTTACTATAAGTCGTTTTGGGAACGTGGAATTACTGTTGATGTTATTGACATGGATTTTGACTTTTCTAAGTATAAGGTTGTTGTCGCACCGATGTTATATATGGTGAGATCAGGTGTTGGCGAAAAAGTTGAGAAGTTCGTTGAAAACGGCGGAACGTTTGTAACAACCTACTGGTCAGGAATCGTGAACGAGAATGATTTAACGTTCTTAGGTGGCTTCCCTGGTCCGTTACGTAACACACTAGGAATTTGGTCAGAGGAAATTGATGGATTACATGATGGCCAAAAAAATAGTGTCGTCATGACTGAAGGCAACACGTTAGGTTTGAAAGGTTCATATGTTGCTCATGAATTATGTGACCTAATTCATACAGAAGGTGCGGAAGTCTTAGCAACATATGGAAGTGATTTCTATGCTGGTCGACCTGCACTGACCGCCAACAAGTTTGGTAAAGGAAAAGCTTATTATGTGGCATCCCGCAACGTGGAACCGTTTAATAGTGACTTCATGTCTAGAGTGATTGAAGAAGCAGGTTTGGCTTTGACGATTGCTACTGAATTACCTTCTGGTGTAACAGCACAACTAAGAACTGATGGTGAAAACGATTATATATTCTTAATGAACTTTAGTGATAGTGAACAGGAAGTAGAGCTAGGATCAGATGAATACACAAATATGTTAGAAGATTTTGTAGTGACAGGAACAATATCACTCCCTTTAAACGGAGTAGTAGTGTTGAAGCGAAAAAGTAAAGCAAATGTAGGTCCAAAAGCTTAAGTTTTAACAACTAAAACTAGTAGTAACTAGGATGCTGAGTATAAACAGATTTTATAATCTGTTTATACTTTCAATTTAAATGAAAGCGTTCTATTTGAATTTAAAGAATATCAGTGACTAAAAGGAAGTTAATAGGAGGAAATGTCTATGTCAAAGAAAAGTTTTAAAAGAGTTATCGGAATAACACTAACCATTATTTTACTTCTAGGAAACTTTCCTCTAGCTAGTCTTGGAACAACAGCAGCACAAACGGCTTCACTTGTAACTAATCATAGTTTTGAAAATGATTTAGTTGGGTGGCAAACCAACGGTAGCAATGCGATTACAACACCAACAAGCGGTTGGCTACCGGCTAATGGTGGAAGTAAACTATTAAACTACTGGAATGCTGGTGCTTATACAGCAGACACGAATCAAACGATAACAGGATTAGAAAATGGGTCTTACACACTGTCTGCTTGGGTAGCGAACAGTGGTGGCTTTAACGAAAAATCAATCTATGCAAAAAAATCAGGCGTTGAAATTGCGAAAAAAGAAATTCCGACGGCATCTAGTTGGACAAAAGTCGAACTGCCGATTGTTGTAGATAGCGGCCAATTAACAATTGGTTTTTATGCAAATGCATTAGGAGGTGGCTGGTTAGGAGTGGATTTAGTATCTCTAGTAAAAGATGCCGACCTGCCTCAAACACCTTCTAAACCAAAAGATTTCATTTATGGTGTTGATATATCAACTTTAACCAAAGTGGAAAATTATGGTGGTAAGTTTTATGATCAAGGTGAAGAAAAAGATGTGCTAGAAATTCTGACTAGCTATGGATCTAACTGGGCTCGATTAAAGATTTGGGAAGATCCGACAGACGTCTATTCTGATGGAATAGCTTATAACGATTTAGAGGATACGATAGTAAAAGCAGTACGAATTAAAGAAGCTGATATGAAGTATTTACTTAATTTTCATTATTCGGGATTTTGGGCTGATCCAGGAAGACAAGATAAGCCAGCATCATGGGTTGATTTATCGTTCGCAGATCTCGTTCAAGCTGTTTATGACCATACAGCAGATACAATTGAGGCATTAATAGAAGCTGGTGCAGCTCCTGATATGGTTCAAATCGGCAATGAAATTAGACCAGGAATGCTATTCCCAGATGGTAGAATAGTAAATAACAATTATAATAATTTAGCTAATCTTTTAAATTCTGGAATAAAAGCAGTTCGTGATACGTTAGGTGAAGAGGTAGACATTATGATCCACCTTGATCAAGGTGGCGAAAATGGTATCTATCGACGATGGTTTGATGGAATTATTGCCGCTGGTGTAACAGACTTTCAAATTATTGGTGCATCCTATTATCCGTATTGGCACGGAACATTAGCGCAACTAGAGTACAATTTAAATGATATCAGTCAACGCTACGATAAAGATGTTGTGGTCGTTGAAACAGCGTATGCATTTACGCTTGCGGATGCAGATGGTCACGGAAATATCTTTACAAGAATTCAAGAAGAAAGAGCCGGTTATCCCGCTACAGTGGAAGGTCAAGCGAGATTGGTTTATGACGTAATGGAAGTAGTAAGAAATGTTCCTAATCAGAGAGGACTTGGAGTATTCTATTGGGAACCAGCGTGGTTAGGTGTTAAAGGTGCAGGGTGGACAGCAGGAGAAGGTAATGGTTGGGAAAACCAAGCGATGTTTGATTTTGAAGGAAACGCTTTAGAATCGTTAAAGGTTTTCACAGAAGGATATGTACCACCAGTACCAGAACCAAGAGAGATTGAAGATGAAGAAATTGATGAAATATTAGCAGGTTTAATTCTACATTCTGGAAATAAACCTGCAGTAGCCTCTGGTAGCGCAGGATTAGGTGGAGGGATACCAAATGCACCTGAAAATGCAGTTGACGGTGAACAAGGGACATCATGGGGTACGAATACAGGGGTTGGAGCATGGTGGCAAGTAGATTTAGAGAAATCAGTATCTTTAGAACGAATTTTATTTACTACTTGGGATGCAGTTAGAGTAGTAGAAATTGAGATTGCAGAGAACGGAGAGCAGTTTTCTAAATTAGGTATGTATGAAGTTAGTGAAGGAAAAATAGACGTTACACTACCTGAAGGTACATCAGCTAGACATATTAGAGTAACGATAACAGAGTCATCTGGTGAATGGGTCGGGTTTAATAACTTTCAAGCATACGGACCACCGCCTCAAAATCTAGTTATTAACCCTAGCTTTGAAGACAGTGATAGAAGTATGTGGAAGATCATTCACGGAAGTGGAACTACACCTCACGCAAGCTTTCAAAATAAAGCTGTAGATGCGCGTACCGGTAATTATACGGTCCATTTTTGGTCGGCGAGTGCTGTAGACTTTAAAGTTGAGCAGACGATTACAGGATTAGCTCCGGGCTATTATAACTTTTCGATGTATCTTCAAGGCGGAGATGCAGGGAACAACCCTGAAATGTATATTTATGCTAATACTACGGAAAAAGAGTATAGGAAAGATACAGGAGTAAAGGGTTGGACAAACTGGAATAATCCAGAGGTAACGGAAATACTTGTTTTAGATGGAACGGTTACAATTGGTGCCCACATAAAAGCAGGTGCAGGTGCATGGGGAACTTTAGACGATTTTTATTTTTATCTTTTAGAACCTGTTCATCAAGAACCAGGTGATGGAGATCAAGAGCCAGGAGATGGTGAAAAAGAGAAGCAATTAGAAAAAGGTAAACAAGAAGAGGTTAAAGCTGACACAGTAATTTTAATAGAAGATAGTAGATCTTCTTTAAAACTGCCAGCTAATTTACCAATTGGAAGTAAGCTAACTATTTTAGAAGTAGATGAATCGAAGAAAGTAAAACAAAGCTCTAAAGTTGCAGGAGATGTGTTAAAGTTTGACTTTGAATATCCTAATGGTGAAGAGTTTACTGGAAACTTTACGTTAGTATTGGCTTATGACGATGAGAATTTTGCAGCAAATGAAGTGGGAATTTACTACTTTGATGAAATTAGCCAAGAATGGATATTTAAAGGTGGCCTAGCAGAAGATGGTGTTATTACGTTAGAAGTACCTCACTTTTCAACATATGGTGTATTTTCAACTAATAATGTAGACCAAACACCAGTACCAGGTGATGGAGACGAAACAGCAGTACCAGGTGATGGAGACGAAACAGCAGTACCAGGTGATGGAGACGAAACAGCAGTACCAGGTG
>NZ_JBKBWN010000011.1:0-143269 GCF_046314235.1 Anaerobacillus sp. | reverse complement strand
GATAAACTAGACTACCAATATTACAAAATTGCTAAAGACAATGATTATGTATACGTCTTAGATGAAAATAACAACAAGGTTCCTCTAAGTGACTGTCCGTTTGATTTTCAAATTAGAGTGAAGGGTCGTTGGATGACCGTTCATTATTCAGAAGATCTAGTTTTCGTTGACGAAAAGAAAAAACGTCACCAAGTAAAAGTAGGCAGCCAAATACGATTAAATAAAGATCAATTTGATCCATATCAAATTTTTATTAACGAATTAGAAAAGCCTGCCTTAGATTCCTTAATGAGTGGCCTAAAAAAGTATAAAATGAAACATGACCATTGTGTCAATTGCCATAATACACTTCTTAATCAATACCTCGCCTCTGAAGAAGAAAAGACATTTAAAGGGGTTAACTTCATCTCATACCAAAAAAATGGCGAAACGTTACTTGTCCAACACCATTATGAACGTGAAATAAATGATGAGGAAGATGATATTACCTACGATCGCTTTGAATTTACAAATGATAAAGGCAAGCGTTTATTAATGACTTATACAACTGAAAAAACAAAATAGCCAACACTTTCATCAAAAAAAACCGCCAATTAGGCGGTTTCTTTGATTTATACATTTTCCCCCTTATATCACTCTACAAATCTCGTGTTAGGCTTCGTGTGTTTTCCAATAATTATAAGTTCTCGATAAACAAGCGAACAACGTCAGCTCCACCAATAATTGTTCCTAATGTACTTCCTATGTTTGTTAAAACAACAATAAGGAGAATGCGAGTTACTTTATTACCCCAAAAGCCTTTAACAGAATAGACATCTTCTGAAAGAGTTTCAAAATCTGCTACATTCGGACGACGAAAATAGGCTTGTACAAACCCTGCAAACCACCCAGCTGCCATTAATGGGCTTAAAGAGCTTAATGGGGCGACTAGAAAGGCTGTCAGGATTGCGAGTGGGTGTCCGAAAGCAATTGCAGCACCAAGTGCTGAAAATGATCCATTCCACAAAATCCAACTTATTGTTTGTTGGAATCCAGCAGTAGGGTTAGCATAAAAAGTATAAGCAATGATACCAAGAATAAGGAATGGAATTGCCCAAGCTACTATCTTCGGCACTTTAGATTTAGCTGGCAGTTTTGATATCGCCTCTAAATCATGATCTCGTTCAATCTCTTTCTTAATGCCAGGAACATGCGCTGCCCCCAAGACTGCTACAATTTTATTTCCTGGTGCTTCTTTAATTTTTTGCGCTAAATATTGATCTCGTTCATCAATTAACGGAACCTTCAATTTAGGGAATGCGACCGTAAAATCATCAAGCATTGAATTTAGCATATCTTGTGATTTGATTTTTTCCAGTTCTTCTTCAGAAATTGTCTCGTTATTAAAAATACTAGCGAATATTTGTAAAAGAAGCTTCGCCTTCCCCCATAAACCAATTCCATGCCAAATCCGTGCAAATGTTATTTGAATGTTTCGATCTGCCAGTACTAAATTAGCTCCTACTTCATTAGCTGACTCAATACCTTGAATCATTTCTTGACCAGGTTTAATCCCAAATTGCTTTGCTACTCGTTTTTGAAAAGAAGAAATAACTAGATTCATTAAAAGAAGCGTTGCTTTTTTTTCTTTAATAACCTTAAAGATATCCATATCTTTCCATTTGTTTCCATCAACTATAGATTGGTACCTTTGCTCGTCCAATTCTACACAAACGGTATCTGGTCGTTCTACCTCAATGACTTCTTTTACTTGTTCCGCGCTTTTCTTTGAAACATGGGCAGTCCCAATAAGTATAAGTTCTTTACCATCTAAGTATATCCTCGTAATGTTTTCTTCCGTCATAAACTACCTTCCTTTTTAAGGACTTATTCAACCGATATTATATAAAATACAACATTATACAATTATGCGCTAAAACAGGATAAATTTCAATTACGTTTAATTAACAAATCTCATTTAAAAAAGCGGACAAATAAAAATGGCTAAACTTTTTTGCCCTTCGTCTCTTCATATGAATACCAGGTTAAAATTTCTTCTTTTTGCTTTTCACTTATATCTACAGTACGAAATGCTTTACCTACAATACTTGTCAGGATTGAAGCTTGAATTGTAAACAGCGTCCTTAGTTGTTGAAACAATGACTGTTTTATCTCTAATGCTTGGATCCGCTGTTTAGGAATGATCACTAATGTTTTTGAGAGTGCGCGATATGAAATCCATAAAAAGTGATCATTCTTTCCAAAACCAGCATCCTTAAACTGTTGATTTCCAATTAACAAAGCTAAGACTAATACAAGCGCGGCGCCAATAAAGCCATATGGGATAAAAAACGCTATAAAACCCGCAATAATTGCTCCAGGAACTACTTTTCTTATCAGATACCTCATTTTTGCTCGCTTAGGTAGTGGTTCAATTGGTTGTTCAAAGCAAAAGTCTGGAATTACCTCACCAAGATGATCTTTTAGCTCTTTTATGCGAACGAGTGGAAATAAAACAGTAGAAAGTTGCTCATCTTTAGAACCCCCACCAGCACTCTCAACATAGACTGTTGCTAACCCAAAAGGCTGACGGAACAAACTTTCAACAACTCTAATAGCTGTAATCCTTGTGATTGAGATAGTAAGCTGTCGTTTTTCAAGAATTCCCCTTGCGATCTCAATTTCATCATCTTTTTTTCGTATGATGAAATTACCGTATTTCAATATGGTTCCGATAATGGATACTAGCCACGATAAAAAAAAGATCATTGTCGCTGCTACAATTATAACTGCTACACTAGATTGAAAAATGTACCCGAACGAATTAATGAGATAATCATTTAAAATCCAATCCTCTAGTTGCGAAGCTAGTGCAACGAGCGCCATAAAAGCAATCCCTATTCCACTTGAGGTTAACGCAGCTAGTACTAAATTTTTATTTGAAAGCCTCCACTGGATTTCTGAGCTAGACTGTACACTTAATTCGGCATCATTCGTTTCGTTGCCATTTTCTACACTTACTGCTAATAGTTGTTTCTTTATTTGAAGAGCATCTTTTTTCGTGACTGCAGCTAATACTACTTCAGGCTCAGTACCGCCACCAGCTGTTTCTACTTTTACAGCTACTAAATGAAACAACCTCTGGAAAACCCCTGCGGTAATATCAATACTATATATACGTTCGCGACGAATAAAACGATTTTTCTTGATGAAAATACCTTGCTTGATTTTTAATTCAACACCGTCTACCTCATATGTATATGTGTACCACTTGAAATACCCATAAATAAAAAAAATAATGAAACCACAAATAATAAAATAGATAGTAAAAGGAAAATCCCAAGACGTAGCACCCCTGCCAAAGACAAACGCAGCAATAATTGGAATCATTAATTCCTTTAGCGCTTTAAATAATAATAAAAAAATCACTACAGGATGAAGTCGTTTTGGATTAGACATCCTCATCAGCCTCCGTTGCTAGTTTCGAGATTTGATCTCTAAGTCTAGCTGCCCGTTCCTCGGTTAGAGCAGGTATTTGGTGCACTGTTGCTGCTGTTGTGATTGTTACTGTTGCTAGTCCATAACTTCTCAGTAGCGGACCTTGTCTTGTATCAACATGTTGAACACGAAGCATCGGGATTAACACTCGGCGAACGATGATGATA
This sequence comes from Anaerobacillus sp., assembly GCF_046314235.1. Lineage (NCBI taxonomy): Bacteria > Bacillati > Bacillota > Bacilli > Caryophanales > Bacillaceae > Anaerobacillus > Anaerobacillus sp. The sequence continues at coordinate 139,625 of NZ_JBKBWN010000011.1, read as the reverse complement.
CCAAATTGTAAATCTATTTCTTTCTCATACACTTCATAGCGCCATTTTCTCCACCGTAATGTCGGAATAATGATAATTTTGATAAGTCCAATTAAAATAACGGCAACAAAAAGAAGCCAAGTTATCCACATTGGGCCTTGAAAAAATCGTGCAAAAAACAAGTAGCCCACTGGAAAGATCAAATATAAAAGTGTTTCAACCAAACCAGTCATCCGCCAAACATTCAATGCATTTTTCGAAATTTTTTGCGAAGGAATAGGTCGCATAGTGGCCTATTCCTCTTCGTCTGTAACATAAATGATTTTGACACCTAACTCTTGTAACACTCTAACTACTTCTTTGTTTAACATCTCATCATAAAGCAAGCCAACAGACTCAACGAGTTCAAGCTCCTCTAAATCGCCAGTTTCTGCGTCTTCGATTAGCTCGATTATATCAGTAAGCCCTTGCTCATTTAATGTTTTTACTATTTCTGCTTTAGTCATGTTCTTACCTCCAATTCAATTTTATCCATCAATAGTGTACCACCATATTAATTATTTCAAAAATATTTTATTTAAAGAAAGAAAAGGACTAAAACTCGAGTGAGTTAGTCCATGGAAGCAATATAAATCTACTTTTAAATTGCCTTTTACTTGTTCTCAAAAAAGAATAAATTCAGAACGGAAAGAAATATGGAATTGTAAACATCATGACAATCCAAATGACGATTTGCAGAGGTACACCGACTTTGACGAAGTCACTAAACTTATAACCACCTGCGGTCATCACAAGAGCATTCGTTGGTGATGCTACAGGTGTCGCAAACGCCATGCTAGCAGCTACAGATACCGCAATTAAAAACGGGTAAGGACTTGCTCCCACATTAATAGCTGTCGTAATTGCTATTGGTGCAAACAAAACTGCTGTCGCTGTATTACTAATGAATTGACTAAAAAGCATTGTTGAAAAATAGAAGCCACCCATTAGAGCAATTGGACCGTATATACCTAAAATACCGATAATTAAATCCGATAAATACAATACACCACCCGTTTTTTCAAGCGCAGTAGCCATCGGTAGCATTGCTGCTATTAAGACAACACTTTCCCAATTAATTCTCCCATAAGCGTCTTCCATATTCCTTAGGCAACCTGTTATAATCATCAGTACCGCTGCAATTAATACAGCTGTAACGGCAGGGACAATTTCTAATGTCATCATGATTAGCATCCCTAGCATAATAGCAGCAGCAATCGGTGCTTTTCCACTTGCAGCAGCCATGCTGGCTTGTTCTTTCGTTTGACCTAGCACAACAACATCCTCTGTGTCTTTAGCTAATAGTTCTAAATCAGTCCACTTCCCTTGAACGAGCAATGCGTCTCCAAATTTTAGTGATTGTCTTGCCCAGTTTCTTAGTTGGTACTTTCCTTTTCGATTAATTCCAAGAATGTTCAAGTTATACTTTTCACGAAAGTTCAAATCTGCAATTGTATCATTAATAAAGCTAGATTGTGGCGTTAACAAAACCTCAGCAACACCAAAATCTCTTGAAACTAAATTCGTAGGACTCGCATGCTCTTCCTTATTAAATAATAATAGGTAATCCTTTTTAAACCGTTCAATATCCTCAATCGTACCTTGAACATATAAAATATCATTTTCTTTAATGATAGTCTCAGACGTAGCGGGTAGATGCTGGACACCTGCTAGTTTTGTTTTATCACCATTTCGTCGCTCAATATGAATAATACCAACGTGATACAATCTAGGGAGCTGTAATTCTCTAAGCTGCTTATTAATTAGCGGTGATAGCGGTTGCACCTTTACTCGATAAAGTTGATCAGAAATGTGAAAGAAATCCGCTAACTCTAATGGGCTAATTTCTTTTTGGCTTCGAAAACGTTCTTTTGAATCACCTTTCGGTAGTAACTTTTTCCCTATAGTCATTAGAAAAACGATCCCAGTAAACAAGGCAACTAACCCAACAGGGGTAAAATCAAAAAAACCTAACCTTTGATACCCATTATCCACCAAAATTTGACTAACAATTAAATTTGGCGGAGTACCAATTAGAGTTAACACGCCACCTAAACTACTAGCAAAAGCAAGGGGGATTAGAAAAAGGGCGGGACTCTTTCTCATACCAAGAGCTAAGCTAATAACAACTGGCATTAACACTGCCACTGTTCCAGTATTACTCATAAAGGCGCTCAAGAGCGCAACTAAGATCATTAAAATAAGCAATAACTTCGTTTCACTATTTCCAGCGAATTTCAATAGATAATTACCAGACAAACTCGCTAATCCAGTTCGAAAAATTCCGCCACCAACAACAAATAACCCAGCAATCATAATCACGAGTGAATTTGAAAAACCAGCCAATGCTTCGCCCGTTGTAATAATCCCAGTTAAAAGTAATGCAAGTAACGAGCACATTGCTACTAGATCAGCCCTAATTTTTCCGAGCATGAAAATTAAGGTTGTAATAAGTAAGATAACAAATGTTAAGAGAAGTTGAGGTTCCATAGTTTAACCGCCTTCTTTATGTATGAAAACTTTTTTTGAATTATAATTAAATACTTTTATCGCAAAGCATAATGACTTTAAAACAACTTATAAGAAGGTCGCTGGATTTTCTTGCTCTTCGCTGTAAAACTCTAACGAATTTTATGGGCTTGTTCAAGGAAATCCAGCGAATTTTTATTGAACATAACGGCGGCGTGGTTTTCGCCACCGTGCCGGTTTTGTCCCCAAGTTATTTAAACGTTATTTGCTCTGATTATCTCGTTAGCTGCAAGTAATCCAGCTCCTGGATTGCAATCAAACCCTTGTTGTCGTAGTACGTCTTCTAATGCTGCTAAAAATTGAGTTACATTCATTTGCGTGGCATTGTAGCCCATTAAGCCAATACGCCAAACTTTTCCTTTTAATTCTCCTAGCCCTCCACCAATTTCTAATCCATACTTCGCGAGCAGTTGTTTTCTTACCTCAAGGTCGTTCACTCCTTTTGGAATAAATACGGATGTTAATTGATAAAGACGATGTTCTCTTTTGACAACCAACTCTAGTCCCATCGCTTCTAGCCCAGCATGCAATGCTGTCCCGAATAGTTTATGGCGGTCATAGACATTTTCAAGTCCTTCTTCAATAATGACACGCAACGCCTCTCTTAATGAGTACACCATCGAAATTGGTGCAGTATGATGGTAAAATCTTTCATCATTCCAGTAATTTTGGATCATCGATAAATCTAAATACCAACTTTGGACCTTTGTTTGGCGATTCGCTATTACTTCTAGAGCACGTGAACTAAAAGTCACAGGAGCAAGGCCAGGTGGTGCACTTAAACATTTTTGCGTTCCACTATATGCCGCATCAACGTCATTTTTATCGATTTCGGTCGGAATGCCACCGATAGATGTGACCATATCACAGACAAATAAAGCATTATGAGCATGGACTATTTCACTTAACTCTTTTAACGGTTGCATGACTCCGGTAGAAGTTTCCGCATGAACTACTGCAACAAGCTTTGTTCCTGGATTTTCTTTCAAAGCTTTTTCGATCGCTTCCGGTTCAATAATTTCACCCCAACGGGCATTAGCTTGAATAACTGTTGCACCACAACGCTCTGCCACATCAACCATTCGTTCTCCAAATAGCCCATTTACCCCAACAATAACTTTATCCCCTGGCTCTACTAAATTCACAAATACTGTTTCCATACCTGCACTACCAGTACCTGACATTGGAATTGTTAATTTGTTTTTCGTTTGAAAAACAACTTTTAATAAGTCTTTCGTTTCATTCATTAACGTTAAGAATTCCGGATCTAAATGTCCAAGTAAAGGTGTTGCCATCGCTCTAAGTACACGAGGATGAACATCGCTTGGCCCCGGTCCCATTAATAGACGTTTAGGGGGATTCAGTTCACTAGTCATATGTATTCCACTCCTTGATCATAATGGTTAAGCAATTCGACAATAATGTGAATATTCCTGCAACATGCTAATTTCTTCAACAAAACTACATTTGTTTAGTAACGACCTTTGCACCTAACGTTGTTTTAAAATGATTTAACGCCCATTCATGTCCTTGTTGCGAAAAGCTTTGAACAGCATCTTCGTGTACAACAATAGTAAAGCCCTTATTATAAGCATCAATAGCCGTGTGAAGCACACAAATATCCGTACAAACGCCAACTAAATGAAGTTCTGTTATGTTCCTAGCTCTAAGCCGCAACTCTATGTCAGTTCCGCAAAAAGCACTATACCTTGTTTTATCTACCCAATCAACTTGAATGTTACTCTTGTTATTCAGTTGGTCATAATATATCCCCAGTTGTCCGTATTGAAACCTACCTTCAGTTCCTCTAATGTTATGAGGAGGGAATAGCGCTGTTTCCGGATGATAAGGATCATCTTTTTCATGAACATCGACAGCAAAAACAACATATTCTCCTGCTTCCACAAATTCCTTTGTTAACTCCGTAATTCTAGCTTCAATTTGCTGACCTGGTTTTCCACAAGTTAAGTTCCCATCATCTGCAACAAAGTCGTTTGTATAATCAATGACAATCAATGCTTTCATTTCAACACTCTCCTTTTATTTAAATTATAACAAGAAATCGATCAAGTTTGTATTTGCAAAGTTAGTTCTACTGACTAGTAGTATGTGTTTATTGAAGACCCGAATTTAATGTATAAAAAAAAGGCTGAGCAAGCAGCCTGTGATTTAGATACCTAATATCATTTTATTTTGCATTTGGTTTACTCGTTGTTGGGCACGGAATAATTGATCTCTCTGCTCCGCTGTTGCACTTATTAGCATGTGCTCAATTTGCATGTTTACTTGCTCTAACTGCTGCTGAGCTTCATCGAATTTCAAGTCATCGCCACCTTGAACTTGCTTTGCAGAATTTAGTTGACTTTCAGCAAATTGCAATGCTTCCTCTACTTCTTGTAATTGTTGTCTAATCTTATCATGGGTACCCATTGTTATTCCTCCTAGAATTATCATTCACTCCTACCGTTAATGTGGCATTAACGACGCTAATTTATTCTAGAAAAAACTAAGGGGAGGGTCGCTTTATACTTCAACAACATCACCATTCTTTTTAAGAATGTATGATTGTAAGTCATCAGGAATAAATGTATTAGGGAAAACTGACCTTCCCTCTTCTAGTAGTTCACCAACACCGTGACTATATCTTGAGCTGATATGATTAAGGAACAATGCTTTCACACCACTTCGCTTAGCCAGTTCTGCAACATTCCCTACCGTTGAATGATAATGCTCGTAGGCAAGTTGTTCGTCTTTTTGTAAGAATGTCGCTTCATGGACGAGAATATCCGCGTCCCTTGCAAAACAGTTCTGATTTTCAGTCCTTCTTGTATCGCCACCAACAGCAATAACTTTTCCTTTTTGAGATGGTCCTAGATAATCAGCCCCATTAATTTCTCTACCATTATCTAAGACGACTTTCTTTCCAGCTTTTAAATGCTTAAAAAGAGGGCCAGGAGAAACTCCAAGTTGTTTTAACTTGTTTGCATCTAATGTCCCATGATTATCTTTTTCCGTAATACGATAACCATAAGATTCGATCCCGTGCTCAAGCAGAAATGCCTCAAACGTAAAAAAGTCTGTTTTTAAAAATGGGCCATGGTCTATTTCAAAAATTTCTAAAGGATATCGTATATAGGTATTTGAAATTGTTAATGTCGTATCAATAAATTCTTTAATCCCTTTTGGTCCAAATACTTGTAGCTTATTTTTTGCCCCTTGAAACGAACGACTGCCAAGAAGACCTGGTAATCCATAGATATGATCACCATGTAGATGTGTAATAAAAATTTTATTGATTTTACTAAGTGTTAACGATGAGTGTAGTAATTGATGTTGCGTGCCTTCACCACAATCAACCATCCAACATTCATTTTCATATTGAAGCATCTGAATTACCAATGAACTTACATTGCGCATTTTTGACGGAATTCCTGCGCAAGTTCCTAGAAATTGTAGTTTGATCATTATCCAATCTCCCTCACACTTTAACTGTTTATATTTTACAAAGTATTTTTAATGAAGGCAAACCAATTGTTAGGCACAACTTTCGAAGTCAAGGAATATGTTAACATGAAAAAGTTAGGGGTGATAAATTATAGCTACGCAGAGTTCATGCTTTAGCTTTAATAAAATCATTTAAAAATAGGCTATTTATACTAAATGGACAATTATATTTCATAAATCGTTCTTCCTTAATGCAGGAATTTTCACTATCTCTCTAGTATAATATAGGTATCCCTTAAAAATTAGGAGGTCAAAGTTATGCAAATTAAGTATAACGCAATTCCAAAGAAAGACGTAAAAGTTTGTACTGAAGGGTATACAATTCAAGAAGCGTTAGAACTGTTAGAAGAATCTGGATATCGTTGCATTCCCGTTCTAGATAAAGATAACAAAAAGTTCCTTGGTAATATTTATAAGTCTCGTATATACGAGTATATGGTTAAAAATGCAGGCCCAATTTCCGATAGTGTGACGAAATTAATTAGAGACGAGGATATTTTTACATATGAAAATTCCTCTTTCTTTCAAGTCTTCTTTACAATTAAAAAATATCCATTTGTAGCCGTATTGAAAGAAAATGGAGACTTCGCCGGGATATTAACTCACGCAAATGTCATGGCCCTGTTAGAAGATTCATGGGGACTAAAAACAGGAAGCTATGGCTTGACAATTTCTACTCATGAATACAAAGGGGCTTTAAAAAATATTGTTTCAATCATTAAAAAATACTGTAATATTCAAAGTTTGTTAACACTCGATAACGATAGTACATTCTTAAGACGAGTAATCGTTACACTGCCAAAAAACACAACTGAAAAGCAGTTCAATGAAATCGTTGAAAAGCTTGAAAAAGAAGGTTTTCGTGTTTTTGACATTGAAAAATTTTAAACCTTTTTGTTAGATATGGTATAGTTGGATTAGAATGTTTTTAATAAGGGGAGTTTTAAATGGTAAGTGAAAATTTAGTAAAAGCTTTAAACGAGCAAATGAATTTCGAGTTCGAATCGGCACATGTCTATTTAGCAATGGCAGCCTATTGTTCTTCTGAAAGTCTTGATGGCTTTGCAAATTTTTTCAATGTGCAGGCAGAAGAAGAAAGGTTTCATGCAATGAAATTTTATAATTTTATTAACGACATTGGTCATCGTGCCATAATTACTGGGTTCGAAAACCCAAGTAATGAATATAAATCTGTTCTTGATGCATTTGAAAAAGGTTTAGCACATGAAAAGATTGTTACGAAAAAGATTTACAACATTGCTGATCTCGCTCTAAACGAACGCGAGCATGCTACGATGGCATTTCTAAAATGGTTTATCGAAGAGCAAGTCGAAGAAGAAGCAAGTTTTGATACAATCATCCAAAAACTCAAACGTATTGAAAATGATAGCAATGCATTTTTCATGTTAGACAATGAATTTGCAGCTAGAACATTTACACCCCCAGCACAATAACAAAAGTAATAAAATTTAGTAGCTCCCTCCAATATGGTTGGGAGCTTTTTCAAAATAAGAAAGCTAAAAATAAGAATGCAACAAATGTAGAGAAGAACATGCCGCTAACACTAAAAGCCCATTTTTTTCTTTGTGATGCTTTTAGAGCGTATAGGTCAACGATTAAATAATGGATTAACACACATATTCCTAAGAAAAATAGCACAAAAAGATAACCAATAATGTGGACAGTTAAAGTTTGTGAAAGCAGCAAAAAAATTGAGTATTGTAAAACGAAGTATCCCGCAACGATGAAAATAATGTTTAAAAAAATAAGTAAACAAGGTAATTTGTATTTCATATTAACACCTCAATTGAGTGAATTTCATAATTACCTTAATCGAGCTATATCAATCTAAATGTAGTTGCGAATGGTTTCTACGCAACTACAATTTAGAACTTAATAGCGTAAATAATAAATTATGAAATTCATTAAATTAAAAATCTTTTCTCCATTATCGGTAACCAGTTAAATAATCATACCTTTAAAACGAAAAAAGTGACCTCGTTGGCCACCTTTCTTTCCTCCGTTTTTACCTCTCGTCCTCCCTCTCGTTTTTCAAGTTTCTGTTTCTATTTACAAACTTTCAAATTACATATCCATTTTCTAAAAAGAAAATATTCTCATTAGCCTATTTTTACGTGTTTTTTTTATGTGTTGAGGGACATGATCTTCTACTCCACCCACAACCTTCTTCTCAAGTGAAGGTAATTGTTGTTCAATTTTACTCATCCGTTCATCTATTTTCGTAATCATTGTAAATAAACTATCAAGTTCACTGCGATGCTGTAATACTTGATACTCGACTACTTCATCAGCTTTAACCGAGAGCTTTCTCTCAATTTGTTCAATATGAATAATAAGTTGCTCTAATTTGTCTTCCAAGACATTTGTAGCGATCATTTTTTCCTTTTTCTCCTTCACAACTTGAACAGGGTCACTCTTCTCACGAATTTCTTTCATTGTAAACCCCCGATTGAGTCGTTCTTTTATATTTAAAAGAGTTTCTAGCTCTTTTTGAGCGATTAGGTAGTGACCAAGCTCATTTGTTTTACATGGGATGTTAAAGTATTTAATCCACCTTTGAACCGTCGTCGGATTTACACCTAACTCCTCAGAAACTTCTTTTGTCTTCAATACTTTTTCCATAACGCTACCCCTTTCAAACTAATTTATATAGGTAATTCTTTTAAATTCTGTTATTCCCTTCCCCCTTGACAAAACTAGTTTTTGTTCGTCAAAGAAAGTGTAATTATGGCAAAAAAATAATTATCTACATGAAATTTCTACTGCACGGGAAAACTAATTCATATATAAATAACCTCTCTAAGGGGGTGAAAGTGATGGCTAAACGAAATAAGGAACAAATGAAAAAAGCTACAAAAAACGAAAAACAGCGAAACATGGAATCAAAGCCTGGCTATGAAGACAAAAAATTAGGTGGGCCAGACCGCCCTGCAGAATAACTAAAAAGAGGCTATCCCAAGTAAAATAGCTGTCACCTCGTCTACTTTATATAGATTGTTTACAATCATACCCTTCTATATAAGTAGTATTTTGAGGTACGCTGACATTTGTGGGAAAGCCTTCTTTTTATCTAATTAAATTTAGTAAGATCTTCTCTAACTTAGCTGCTACTTGCAGCTGTTGTTGTTTTTGATAGTACCAATCTGTTAACTCATATTTAGGTATAGCTGTTGGCTCTTGAAAGTATTTTGGTACCTTTAGGGCAGTTTTTCTATTATACCAATCTGTATAGTCAGAACGATGATGGTGGATCACCGGAAATGTTGATCGCAATGTTGGTGTTCGTTTCCGAGCTACTTTTTTCACATATTTTTCGTAATCATATCTAGATCCAGTATGTTCAATTTTTATTGCGAACTCGCGTATCTTTTTTGCTTCGTTAGAATCAAACAACAGGTTAGTGAGCCTTTTTCCAAGATCAATTCTATTTTTCACTTTTTTAAACCCATGGACGGAATAGCCGTATAATCTTCCTTCAAGTGTAGGGAATAAAACTGTACTAAAATGTAATTTTTCCTCAATAACAAAGGGGAGACTTCCAAAAACCTTCTCATGATAAAACGGATCTTCAATGACTGGTTTCTGAATGACATGTTGTTCATTAATAATTAACGCTTTACATAAACGCTGTATATCTTTTCCTCTCCAAAATTCAAACCACTGTTCCACCATAAATTCAGAAACATGAAAAAATTTTAGTAAATCAAATAATGGCTCTTCTTTTTGTTTTGACAATTCATAAATGAGTAATTGCGGGTATGCATCTGAAAAAATTAACCAATTGGCTCGTTCATAAGTTAAAAACAAAACATCTCGGTAATCTTTAGGAATTAACTCACTAAAAATTTCCCCTTCTAAATCTGTCATATTCCAACCGGCATTTCTCGACACAAAGCTTGCCAAATACGCCCAAATAATTTCTTTGTTTCTTAAATAAAAATGCTCATAAAATACGGTACGTGAAATATTATCAAGGTTTCCTTTTTCTGTTTGTTTTTTAATTATTTTAATGATTTCACTTTGTGAATTTGTTAATGAAATTATTGCCATCTCGCCAGCTCCTGACCACAAGTCTATTCAGCCATTTAAAAATATGATATGATTTAGTGATGTAACGAAGCTTTCAAAAAGTTTTGTAATGATTTGTAAAGGGTGCATAAAATGTCAATTCGCTATCCCAATGGAAAACCTTATTTACCATTGCCAAATGAAAGCAATCAGTTAAAAAAGCAACCTAATAAAGTCTCTTATGGCAATCGTGGGATGAGTCTCGAAGAAGATATTAATAGCTCTAACGAATATTATTTGGCAAAAGGGATTGCGGTTATTCATAAAAAGCCAACTCCACTTCAAATTGTCAAAGTTGATTACCCGAAACGAAGCGCTGCCGTCATTAAAGAAGCTTACTTCCAACAAGCTTCAACAACAGATTATAATGGTGTCTATAAAGGTAAATATATTGACTTTGAAGCGAAAGAAACAAAAAATAAGACGTCATTTCCATTGAAGAACTTTCATAAACATCAAATAGAGCATATGAGACAGGTTCTTTTGCAAAAAGGAATATGCTTTTCACTACTAAGGTTTTCAGCGATTGACGAAGTGTATTTACTAGATGCAAATCATTTGTGCTCATTCTGGAGTGACCAAGAAATGAGCCGAAAATCTATTCCAAAAAAAGAGATTGAAGTTCTTGGACACCAAATACCACTCGGTCTTTATCCGCGAATTGACTATTTATCAATAATTGAAGCTGTTTATTTTTCTTAAATTGAAAGGAAGTATGATCATGTCAGAAGATACTCGTACGAGGCAAGGTCGTCGTAAAGCAAAAGAAGCAACCAAAAAAGGTCCACTTATGAAAAAAAGCACGCTAAAAAAAGTCATGATTGGTTTATCAATTTTCATGGCAACTTTAGTTGCAGCTGGAGCGATCACTGTTTTTTCTATCATTAGGGATGCTCCACCAATTGATCCAAGTAAATTGATATTAGCAAATAATCCTGAGATATTTGACCAGAGTGACAATTTATTTACAACATTAAGTGCTTCAGAAAATCGCCGTTCAGCCGATATTTCAGAAATTCCACCTTTAGTACAAGATGCCTTTATCTCGGTAGAAGATGTCCGTTTTCGTGACCATCCAGGAATTGATTTCCGCCGAATTGGTGGTGCGATTAAAGCAAACGTTACTGGTGGTTTTGGTGCTGAAGGTGCTAGTACGATTACGCAGCAGGTCGTAAAAAACTTACTACTATCTTCAGAAAAAAAAATAACGAGAAAATTACAAGAACAATATTTAGCACTTAAACTTGAACGATCTTACTCTAAGGATCAAATACTTGAAATGTACTTAAATGCGATTTTCTTTTCAGAAGGGTATGGTGTCGTTGAGGCAGCCGATCGCTACTTTAGTAAGTCTTTAGACGAATTAACAACTGAGGATGCTGCACTTTTAGCCGGAATCCCACAACGCCCAAATCACTTTAATCCGTTTAAAAATCCTGAAGCAGCTGAGACAAGGCGTAATATTGTTATTACGCTAATGGAACGCAACGGCAAGATTTCTGCAGCTGAGGCTGAACGGGCAAAGGCTGTTCCAGTTGAGTCGCAACTAAAGCGTTCTGAGCGAGAAAGTTACCCATACAGCGCTTTCCTTAACCAAGTAATGGTCGAATTAGAAGCAATTGAAGGAATTACAAGTAACGATATTTATACGGGTGGCTTGAAGATCTATACAACGTTAGATCAAGACGCGCAAAAATATACAGAGAAGCTTTTAGAAGGTGAGATCGTTAAATTTCCTGATGAATTTTTCCAAACAGGAATTACAGTCGTTGATACAAAGACAGGTGCAATAAAAGCCATTGGCGGCGGTCGACAATTGGAGAATATTCAACGTGGCTTTAACTTTGCTACTGATGCCAGGCGCTCTCCTGGTTCAACAATTAAGCCCATCTTAGACTATGGACCAGCGATTGAACATTTAAAGTGGTCGACATTCCACCAGATTGTCGATGAGCCACATCAATACTCAACCGGTGTTCCTGTAAGTAATTTTAGTAAAACATTCGCTGGGCCCGTTTCAATGCGCTTTGCGTTACAAAAGTCATTAAACATTCCTGCATTAAAAGCATTTCAAGCTGTTGGCATAGATAAAGCTGCCGAATTCGGTAAAGGCTTAGGAATACCTCTGGACACGATCCAAGAAGCATATTCGCTAGGAGGGTTTACTACCGGCTTTTCTTCACTGGAACTTTCCGGTGCTTATGCTGCCTTTGGAAATGAAGGTGTATACCACAAACCTTACACTGTTAGAAAGGTTGTCTTTCCAGATGGGCGGACAATTGATTTAACTCCAGAATCTCAGGTTGCCATGAGTGATTACACTGCTTTCATGGTTACTGATATGTTAAAGTCGGCAGTTGGGCCGAATGGCACTGGACCAAGAGCAAAAGTAGATTCGTTACCTATGGCAGGTAAAACGGGTACTTCAAATTTCGACGAAGAAGAGAAAAAGCGTTTTGGCATCCAAAATGGCGCAAAAGATATTTGGTTTGCAGGATATACTACGAACTATTCGATTGCCGTTTGGACAGGATACAATAAGCCAGAGGATGGCTATATAAAGTATGATGGTCATAGCGAGCATGTCGCAAAATATCTCTTTAAAGAATTAATGACTGAAATCTCAAAAGGAAAAGAAACAGCAGACTTTACACAACCTAATTCAGTTGTAAAAGTCGGTGTGGAAAGAAAAACTGGGCTTCTCCCAAGTGCGACGACACCTAAAGACGAAATTGTCTATGAATACTTTGTCAAAGGTACTGAGCCAACAGAAGTTTCTGAGTTGTTTGCAAAACCACCAGTTCCAACTGATTTTATGGGAGACTATAATGAAATAACTGAACAAATTATTTTATCATGGACATTCCCAGATGAAGAACGTCAAAAGTATTTGTTTGAGCTACAATTATCGATCAATGATGGACCCTTCTCAGTATTATCGTTATCAGATGAAATGCAGCATATCATCTTTAATCCTGAGGATGGTGCAACGTATCGTTTTAAACTCGTTACGGTCTCTAAATTAAATGAAAACTTAAGAAGTGACCCAGTCGAACTTACAATCATTACTCCAGAAGTTGAAGAACCACCTATAATTGAAATCCCTGATCCAATTGGTATTATTGGTGGCGGTGATGATGATGATGATGATGATGATGATGACGATGATGATGATGATGATGACGATGACGATGACGATGACGATGACAATTAGCTAAAACAGAAAGAACGTAAGGCATGGTGCCTTACGTTTTTTTTGTTTTAACAGCAGCTTTTAGTTTCGCGACTGCATATTTTTTTTCTAATTCAATAAATAGCTCTTTAAGCTGGGTAAAGGCATGATGATGATTAGGAGCAGATAAAATATAACTAATTCGCTCTTCTACATTGACCGGTTTAATGTTTAGCTCTTGAATGTACGTAGTGATATTTTTTAAACTTGGAACTGGGTGCCTATTGCTCCAAAATAAAAGTGCTAAAAACACTTTAACCATTCGTTTCATAGGCTCTAACGCACCGACTCGATCGCGCGCTCGAAAAAACTCTGTAATGATTGGCTGGTTGGCTTGCCATTGCTGCAAAAGGATGGGGAAATACTGATTGATATCCTCCCATGGTTTTACCTCACTATGAATACCGTGACATCGATAGATATCATATAGAAGAGGCTCTCTTTCTAATGCCAGCACACTTTTCTGATCAATCTCAATTTCGTCATTCTCAGAAAAAAAAGGCTCTATTAAAAAAGGCTCTGGAATTTTAACTTTTTCCATCGTTTCTCCCCTTTAATCGTTTCTTACCTTCTCTGCACAAATCTAACAACGGACAAAGTTCACATTGCGGTGATTGTGCTTTGCAATGGTATCTCCCAAAGAAAATCATCCGGTGATGTGTATCAGACCAAAGATGTTCAGGGATTTTTCGCATTAATACTTTTTCTACTTCAAGTACATTATCCTTCCAACGACAAATTCCGAGCCTTTTGCTAACTCTCTCGACATGTGTATCAACCGCGATTGCCGGGACACCAAAGGCAACTGATGTAACAACATTCGCTGTTTTACGACCTACCCCAGCTAATTGCACCAATTGATCGCGTTCTCTTGGAATTTCGCCACCGTAATCTTCAATTAGCGACTGACATAACTTTTTAATGTTCTTTGCTTTTGTTCTAAATAGACCAATTCTTCTAATATCGTTTTCGAGTTCTTCAAGAGGAACTGCTAAATAATCTTCAGGTGCTTTATATTTTTGGAACAAATCTATTGTTACTTTGTTTACAAGAACGTCTGTACACTGTGCCGATAACAAGACAGCAATCGTTAATTCAAACGCATTTTGATGGTTTAGTTCACAGTGAGCATCTGGAAACATTTCCTCCATTTTCACAAGGACAACTTCTTCAATTTGCCTTTTTGTAAGCATACAGCACCTCCTTAAGAGTTTTTGCTAATTTAAATGAATAGGGATGACTTGCTGTCATATGAGTTATAAAACCTTCTCCGACTAGTTTAGCGACAACTAAGAATCCTTCAACCAATTATAAGAAGGGAATTTCTTTTTTGCTTCGGTTGTTTTTTGTGGTGTTGACTTGTATTGATAGTTACGGAATTTCTCACCGTATTCTTTTGCTTGTTGTACAGTTTTGACACCATTTTTGTTCCATTCAATTAATATACGATCAATATAACGAAGATTTCGTTTTCCTGACACAACACCTTCCATTAAAGCTGCTTTTATGAGACTCGGGTTATAATCTTCTTGATCTATCCACATCGTAATTAGTTCACATTCCATCGGAGACAATGGACGTCCAAATTCAGCCTCGAATAGTTGATATAATGTACGCTCATCTTCTTCTTTAGATAAGACTTCTTTTTCAACTTTTTTTTCACAAGCTACCGAAATTAACTTGTCCCATAATGGTGCTAAAGAAAATACTTCCGAGAAATGATTATTTTCGTCTTTTCCTTCTTGAAGCTCTAAAAAGCCTCTTTTCATTAAACTTTGAAGCATTTGTAAACAATCTGTTTCAGAGTGACTCATTCGGCTAGCTAATACTTCAGGTGTTGGAAAACCATTGCCCTGCTGTATGAAGGAATGAACGTGAATCAGTAGCATGACTTCACTCTCATTTATCTTAAGTTTTTTGTAGTCTTGAATAAGTCGTGTTGGAATCGATATAGTTCCATCATTGATCCAATTAATCATTATCTTTCGATCCATTTGTTCCACCTCAAAAGTCATTATAACATGAAACCGCCCTTAAACTTCTTCGTTAAGAAGAAAAAACCCCGATCAACGGGGTTTTAAACATTTCTTGCTTACGGATATAAGCGATTAAGTAGACGTGGGAAAGGAATGGTTTCGCGCACGTGCTCTAAACCACAAACCCAAGCGACGGTTCTTTCTAGTCCTAAACCAAAACCTGAATGTGGTACAGAGCCGTAACGGCGTAAATCTAAATACCATTTATACGTTTCTTCTGAAAGTTGGTGCTCTTCAAAACGGTCTTTTAATAATTCCATATCATCGATACGTTGACTACCACCAATAATTTCGCCATAACCTTCAGGCGCAATCATATCTGCACATAGAACAACATCAGCGCGATTTGGATCTGGTTTCATATAAAACGCTTTAATTGCTGCCGGATAGTGCGTGATAAATACCGGTTTATCAAAACTTTCAGCTATTGCCGTTTCATGAGGTGCACCGAAATCTTCACCCCATTCTATTTCATGCCCATTTTCTTGTAAAAATTTAATTGCATTATCATACGTAATCCGTGGAAAAGGTCCAACAATTTGTTCAAGTTTCGTTGTATCTCGGCCTAGCACGTTTAATTCAAGCTGACAGTTTTTCAATACAGATTGAACCATATAGCTTACATATTGCTCTTGTACTTGTAGGTTCTCTTCATGATCAACGAAAGCCATCTCCGGCTCAATCATCCAAAATTCGATTAAGTGACGACGTGTTTTTGACTTTTCAGCACGGAATGTTGGCCCGAAAGAAAAAACTTTCCCTAACGCCATAGCCGCCGCTTCCATGTATAACTGACCACTCTGGGATAAGTATGCATCTTCATCGAAATACTTCGTGTGAAAAAGGTTTGTCGTTCCCTCAGCAGAACTGCCTGTTAGAATTGGAGGGTCGACTTTAACAAAGCCATTTTCATTAAAAAATTCATATGTAGCGCGAATTAACTCATTACGAATTTTCATGACAGCATGCTGACGTTTTGAGCGTAACCATAAATGGCGATGATCCATTAAAAATTCTGTGCCATGCTCTTTTGGGGTAATTGGATAATCAACAGCCTCATGGATCACTTCAAGCCCCGTAACTGTTAGTTCATACCCTGAAGGCGCACGCTCATCACTACGGACCACTCCAGTAACAAATAATGAACTTTCTTGCGTGATGCTTTTTGCTGTTGCAAATACTTCTTCAGATACTTCTGCTTTTACTACTACTCCTTGGATAAAGCCTGTACCATCTCGCAATTGTAAAAAGGCAATTTTTCCACTTGAGCGCTTATTAGCTATCCAAGCACCAATTGTGACCTCTTGATCTGTATATTTTCCAACTTGAGAAATAGTCGTCTTCACAAATTTTCCCTCCATAAACATTAATTCTATCTTTATGTATAATTAGTCTAAAATATCGACTCTAACCATTATACATCTCTTTAAAAATAGAAGTCAACGCTATGGAGGGAACTGTTTAAGCTTGGATATTGTTTTTTACAAATCGTTCAACACGTGTTAATGCTTCTTGAATTTGATCTAAAGAAGTTGCATAGGAAAGTCGGACATTATCTGGAGCACCAAAACCTGATCCTGGAACTAATGCAACCTTCTCCACTTCTAATATTTTTTCAACCCATTCGTCAACACTATCGAAGCCATTCATAGTAACTGCTTCTCTTACGTTTGGAAATAGGTAAAATGCTCCTTTAGGCTTTACGCAGCTAACACCAGGAATACTTACAAGTTGCTCATAAACAACATTTAAGCGTTCTTCGAAAGCAACTCTCATCATTTCTACGAACTCGCTTTCAACATTGTAAGCAGCGATCGTTCCATATTGTGCCATTGTTGTTGGGTTTGATGTACTATGACTTGCTAAGTCTGTCATAGAATTGATAATTTCTGCGTTACCAGCGGCATAACCAATTCTCCAACCTGTCATAGAGTGAGATTTAGACACACCATTAATAATAATTGTTTGTTCCTTTAACGCTTCTGAAAGCTCCGCGATTGAAGTATGGACTGCATCGCCGTATACAAGCTTTTCGTAGATTTCATCAGAAACAATTAAAATGTCATGCTTTAAACAAACTTCGCCAAGCTCTTTTAGTTCCTCTTTTGTATAGAGAGAACCTGTTGGGTTGCTTGGGGAATTTATAATAAACGCTTTTGTTTTTTCTGTAATTGCAGCTTCTAGCTGCTCTTTAGTAATTTTGAAATCATTTGTTTCTAACCCTTCAACATAGACAGGTGTACCTTCTGCAAGTTTAACTTGTTCAGGGTAACTTACCCAATAAGGAGTTGGAATAATAACTTCATCATCTGGATTTAGGATTGCTTGAAAAAGTAAGTATAACGCGTGTTTCGCTCCACTTGCCACAACAACTTCTTTTTGAGAATACGTCAAATTTTGATCTACTTTAAATTTATTGATGATACTATCCTTTAATGCGGGTAACCCACCAGAAGGTGTATATTTCGTTTGACCTTCTTGCATTGATTTTACTGCTGCTGCAATAATGTAATCAGGCGTATTGAAATCTGGTTCCCCAGCTCCTAAGCCAATAACATCATGCCCCGCTTCTTTTAAAGCTTTTGCCTTTGCCGTTATCGCTAAAGTTGATGATGGTGTTAAGGTTGAAACTCGATTTGCTAACTTCATTTTTACTCTCCTCCTAATTTCTAAAAAGACCTTAAATCATACTATAATGGTCTTATTAAAAGCTTTCAAGTATTTTTCTGATAATTGTTAAAATTTTCACATACCTAAATGATAATGTTTTAAATAAGTGCCTGTTTTAAAGCTTATGAAATAATATGAAAGACGTTCTTGCTGATCTTTATAAATAATTTCGTATAAAGGAATTGAATTTTCCATGCCAAGTTTAATACTAATTAATTGTTTTGGATTTAATTCTCTTTCGATAAACTGTTTGACCTCGTCAATACTTATGCCTTCGTTTTTTTGTCTCACAACGTACTTATCTAATGAATGAGGTACCCAAACAATGAACTCCTCACCATCTTGATCAGCTATTTGAAATACATGAAAACTTTCGGTTCCATGGTAATAATCCGAAACAATGATTTGATCGATGTCAATATTTTCTTTTAAAAACCGTAAGGCTTCACTTTCACTTTGGCGGATTGGATCATTAATATGAGAATAAAAAACAAATCCTTGCCAAACAACAACTACAAATAAGATTATAATAATACTACTGATAATTTTGCGCATCGTCTATTTTACTCACCGTCATTTCTCCCATCTTCCGTTATTTGTCTATACTGCTTTAAAAAAAAAGCTTTCTTCCTACTTAATAAAATATTACTAAACATAGCTTACTTTTTACGGGAGATAATATAAGTACCGCTCAACAAAGGAGGCGTGAGCGTGGAGCAACTATCTCTTGAAAAAGAACCAATTTCACATCTTAGCACATGTGAGTGGTACCAAAGGGAAAAAGAAAGCTTTTCTTTATCATCACCAGAACGACCTAAGTTAGAACGCACTATGCACTACTGTTTTCGGCAAACATCTTTTCCAGAAGTGTTGGAAAAGCAATCTGTTTAAGCATAACTTAGTTTTTTTAATGTGTTTTTAGCCGACCATGATTTTGATGACTGTTTCTTCTACAGTTATCATTTTTCTACAAAATAACCTCCGACACCTACACCTAACTTAAGGTTTCCTCAAGTTGACGTTCATGCGTCAATACTTAGCAGATGACAGAATAAGTCCACTCAACTTACTTTGTCCCATTGAGGAAGCCTCTTTTTTATGTAAAACCATTTGAATTAACTATAGATGATTATTTATGTGACTTGACTTATTCCCCTTCATCCAATTCTAATTTTCCTGACAATGTCAATTCTCGATGAACAAAGGGACGTTCTACTTCAGTAAGTTTTGAAAAGCACGGTTAGCTTCATAGATTATTTTTTCCTCATCTAATGACAGGCATTGCTTATTACGGACTAAACAGTTCCCTTTTACATAGACATCTAAAACATCTGCTCCTGATGCAGAATAAACAATGTGGGATGTGACGTGATCATTAGGTTGTAAATGAGGTTGTTGACTGTCGACAACTATAAAATCTGCCTCTTTGCCCTCTTGAATAACGCCAATGTTTTCCAACGCTAACGCTTTAGCGCCATTTTTGGTCGCCATTACCAGTACTTCTTCTGCAGAAACAACCGTAGCGTTTTCTAAATTACCTTTATGAATTAAAGCAGCCATTCTCATTTCTTGGAACATATCCAAATTGTTATTTGATGCTGCACTGTCTGTTCCCAATCCGACTAAAATGTTCTTACTAAGCATTTTTGGTATTTTAGCGATCCCAGAGCCAAGTTTTAGATTACTTATTGGATTGTGTGATACGGCTACTCGGTTATTGGCAAGCACTTCAAATTCCTCATCATCTAAATGAACACCGTGCGCAATCAAAGTATGAACATCGAATACACCTAATTCAGCCAAATGAATCGCTGGTCTTTTTCCGTACTTTTCAACGTGCTCGTTAACTTCTTTCGCTGTTTCAGATAAATGAATGTGAATTGGTAAGTTATTCTTTTTAGCCTCTAAAACAATCATCTCTAGAAAAGCAGGCGGACAGGTGTAAGGTGCATGGGGTGCCAGCATTGTACTAATTCGTCCGTCACCAAATCTTTTAAGAGATTTGCTTAAATGAATTGCTTCCGTTAATTTTTGCTCTTGTTCATTATAAGAGCATAAACCAATCATCCCTCTCGTAATTACCGCGCGTATTCCAGATTGCTGAACGAGTGCTGCAATTGTTTCAAGGTGAAGGTGATACATCTCTAAAAATGTTGTCGTGCCACTTTTTTGCATTTCTAAAATTGCTAAAGAAGCTGCTGCATGAATCGTTTCTTCTGTAAACTTACCTTCCATTGGCCACATTTTCGTTTTTAACCAAACATCTAATGGTAAATCATCTCCATAGCCTCTTAAAAGTGTACTCCCAATATGACCATGAGTATTGACTAACCCTGGTAAGACCCAATGACCATTTAAATTCACTCTCTCAGCTATGTCGTGAAAACTTAGCCTTGGATCTCCAGATTCAACCGTTTGGATCATTCCATTTTCAACAACAATAAAACCATTCTTTATAATTTTTCCTTTTTCCCCTGTCACTATAACTCCGTTGTAAAAGAGTTTTCTCATTCGTTTCTCCTTCAAAACATACCTCGTTATATAATAATATAAGAAGTAATTTTTTTAAAAATGTGTATTAATTATTTTTAAACAGTTTTGATATATTGTTCGCTAACCCAAAGGAAAAATCCTCCTCCTCTGGCCTAACTGTTAGGATTTCATAATCATCGTTATGACATTTAATGGAAACTGTTCCTAAGCGCGAAGTCTGATAAATATCAATCCATGTTTCTTGAAGACGTTCTAGCACTAATTCACTGACAGGTACCCCATTTTTTTTGAATAAAATCGCTACTTGTGGATCAACTTCTTCTAAAAATGGTTGTGTCGTTCCTTTTTCACTGCCAAAGTCTGCTACCTTTAGTATCGTTGATTTTAATTGATGACTATCTACTAATTCTTTTTCAACTTTTTTATCAGCTATTCCCATATATAATAATGTTTGTTTCCCATAAGAAAATACAATAGCTAGCGCTCCTTTGTCTAGGATATCTCGCTCCTCAACATAAAGAACTTCTGTTTTTAAAAATGGTAGTAATTCTGTAGTTGTACCTTTTTTCCAACCAATTACATCTTTATCGTGAAGTTGGTGGAACGAAATCAACTGTTGTTTAATTATTTCGGGAACAATGACCTTTTGAACATTGAAATTATTAATTACCCATTTTAAATTGCCTGTATACTCTTCAGTTTGGTTTGTAATAATTACCGTATCAATGAAATCAATATGGTACATTTTTAACCTTTGCTCTAATTCTTCTTGGGACTCAAGACTCCCTGTATCAATTAAAATATTTTGTCCCTTACCCGATTGCAATAGTGTAGCTTCACCGTTCGATAAGTCAAAAAACGTGTAGGCTAAATCTTGTTCCTCTAAATTCAAATCGACCTCAATCGTTTCCTTATCAGCGTAAGCTCCATAAGGGGTTACAATCATTTGAATTACTAACATAAATAATACTAAATATTTTCTCACAGTCATCACTCCGCGAACATGTTTACAAATCTTTTACATTATAACCAATTTTCTAATTCGTATAATAGTTGATCTAGAGAGTTTTCTTTCAGTGGAGCAGCTGGTAGCGACTGAATAAACAGCTTTCCATAGCGGGTTTCAGTAATTCTACGATCAAAAATAAATACTGCACCTCGGTCATGAGAAGAGCGAATTAGCCTTCCAAACCCTTGCTTAAAGCGAATAATTGCTTGTGGTAATGAAAGTTCCATAAATGGACTTTTCCCAAAAGCTTTTATTTTTTCACTTCTTGCTTCGAAAACTGGATTATCTGGTGGTGAGAACGGAAGCCTTACAATGACTAAACAACTTAAATCTTCTCCAGGGATATCCACCCCTTCCCAAAAAGAACTCGTTCCAAACAAGATTGCTTGATCAAATTGTTTAAAATTTTTCGTTAGTTTAGCCCTACTACCACTACTAATTCCTTGTCCAATGAGAACGAACTCTTCGTTCACAATAAAATCCTTCAACTGATAATAGGCTTTACGAAGCATGTCATAAGAAGTGAATAAAACTAACATTCTCCCTTTAGTGACTTTGGCAATGTCTAAAATACTGATGATAACCTCATAAATATATTCATTCTCGTCAACTTCTTTTATATTCGGTAATGTTGTTGGTACCATAAGCTGCACTTGATCGGCATAGTTAAACGGCGACTCGATCATTTGTGTCATTGCACCAAAGTCTTCTAATCCTAATCGATTAATAATGTAGTTAAAAGAATTTCTCACGGTTAAAGTCGCAGAAGTCATAACAACACTCGACTTCTTACTAAAAAAGTTATCCGCCAATATTTCACCAACCTCAATTGGCTTACTGTATATATATGTAGCGTTTTTAGCACCCTTAACATCAACTTCAATCCAGTACACAAAGTTCGGATCGTATTGTAATAGCAATTCCTCTAGCTTACCCTTTTCTTCTGATAAATTTGCGTAAAACCCTTTAAACGATGTTAAAATACCTGTTTGAGTAAAGTTTAACTCATACTCATCTAAAGAAAATTCCTCATTTATTCTTTTCATTAATTTTAGTGCATCACCTAACAGCATCTGCACTCTAAGAACCGCTTCTTGAATTTCCTTCCAACCACTACCAGTCATTTGATTTGGGTAGTAGCGTAAACTCTTCCTACCTACTTCTTGCTTTGACCTTGCAACACGATTTACAACTGTTGCATGAATGAGTCGAAAAGAATCGTCTACTTCGAACTTCAAATCAATGATTAGTCGCTCAAGTTTTTGAAAAAAATCATCTAAATTTAACCCAACTTCCTCTTGTACCGTTGCAACAAGTCGTAGTAAATCATGAGACTCTAACGTCCCTAATCTTGAAAATAAATGATGGAACGTTAAGTAATCGGTTCTGAGCCCAAAGTGATCGCTAGCTATTTCTTCTAAATGATGCGCTTCGTCTACAATGACTTGCTTATAACTAGGCAATAGCTGGTGGTCTTGAGTCATATCTGTAAATAGGAGGGCATGGTTTGTAATGATTAAATCTGCTCCATAAGCATTGTTTCTAGCACGATGATAAAAACATCTTGAAAACCACGGACAATGCTTCCCGATACATGAAGCCGCATCGCTTTGAACTTCACTCCAAAATACTTTACCACCACTTGGTAAATTTAACTGTTCAACATCTCCATCGACTGTTTCAGTTAGCCAAACTAAAATCTGCCCTTTTGAAAGGAGGGTGTCATAATTTTCACTTATTGACTCATCAAGCTTTTGTTCAAATTTCCGTAAACATAAATAATGGCTTCTTCCTTTTAAGACAGCGGAACGAAATGGAAAAGAAACAGCTTCTTTTAGAATTAGCATATCTCGTTCAATTAGTTGTTGCTGTAATTGCACGGTATGTGTACTGATGATTAATGACGTTTCTGTTTGTTTTGCATAAAAGAGTCCTGGTAGTAAATAAGCTAACGATTTCCCGGTTCCTGTTCCAGCTTCTACAAGGAGATGTTGATTTGAGAGAAGGGCGTCATCAATTAAATTCATCATCTCTCTTTGTCCTTCGCGAATTTCAAAACCATCCATCACATTTGCAAGTCTTGTTTCAATCTCTGGTAATTCATCTTTGAATTCTAGATCATCCTTAAAGCTTTCATTATTGGCAATTGGAGCTGATGCTTTTCGGATGACAAGCTGGCGGTATTCGTCTACATCATCATTATGTATTGCCACTTTTGTCATTTTATCGGTAATTGCAGTTTGGATAACATCATCTAGAGAACTGTCAAGCTTACTTGCAATTGGTTTTAGTTTTTGTAACGTTAATAATGGTAAATTAACCAATTTCTTCAGTAGTATTACTAATATTTCCGCTGTTACCTCTGCATCACTATCAGCTTGATGAGGACGATCATGATTTAAATGTAATTTAGTTGCCAAATGATTAAGTTTGAAAGCCTCTTCAGAAGGTAATAATAACCTAGCAAGTTCAACTGTATCGATAATTGGACCCAAAAAAGTATTATAGCCCGAGAGCTCTAGTTCATACTGCAAAAATGACAAATCAAAAGGAACATTATGAGCAACAAAATAGGCACCATTTAAAAATTCCATTAAAGTAGGCGCAACACTACTAAAAAGTGGTGCATCTGAAACCATCTCATTACTAATTCCCGTAAATTGTTGGATAAAAGCAGGTATTTCAATTTCTGGATTAATGAAGCTAGAAAATCTATTGACGATTTCCCCTTCTTCAACGACGACGACGCCAATTTGAATAATTCGATCGCCTTTTCTAGGATTGTTACCTGTCGTTTCTAAATCTACCACTACATACTTTTGCTTCACTAGCTTCACCCCCTCTTTATGTAATTAATACTGTTTAACTACAGCGAAAAGTCCAAGGAAATATACCCCTGAACCTTTCGTTTTCAAATTGATTGTATAATCATACCATTAACTTAAGATTTTATCGATTAATGGATGTTCTATTTTTTTCTGTTTTGTTTTTTCAATAACAATCTTTAATCGTTCTTTGTCATCCCACTTAGATAATAGCCATAGATAAGAAATCCAAATATTAACCTCGTCCCCATTCGCTGCAATCAGACTTTCAAACATCGAGATCGCACGGTCTTTTTCTTCTAAAAGCCCATAATTCCATGCAATACCGTGGTCTACCCAACTTTCAGTATACCCTAACGCCTCGAGTCGTTTGTAACAATGAATTGCTGCACTGTAATAACCGTATCTTTCGAACTCATAGGCAATTGTTACGAGCAAATCCTTATATTCTAATAACTGAAGTGCAGAGTACCATGCTTCGAACGCCTTCGTTTCATTTCCAAGTTTTAAATAACAAGATCCTAGTAAATAGTGCGCTTCACCGTCTTCTACGTTTGCTTTTATAGCTTTTTCAAAATAAGGAATCGCGAGTTCATATTTTTTTAACATAACAAAAGCCATCCCTATATTATATGGTACGTCTACATTTTTATAAAGGGAATTTGCCTTTTCAAAAAAATGAATAGCATCTTCATATTGATGAATACGTCCATATAAACACCCTAATCCTACATAAGCAAAATGCTTTTCAAATGAATTGCTACTTGTATGAATGACAAATAAAAAGGCTTCTTTCCCCTCATCAATTTTCCCTTCATAAAGGTATGAAAAACCTAAATATAAATAAAGAATTAGCTCCTCTGGTTTTTCACTAGCTATTTCTGTTTTTAATGTTTTAATTGCTTTACCAAACATTTCAAGTTGAAAATAGGTTGGTCCTTCAAGATGTTTTGGTATCGAATTTGCTTTACCTTTTGTTTGTGCTTTTAACTCTTTAATATCATCTAGTTTGTCTTCCATTTCCATCCAAGTTTCTAATATTGCACCGCATTCTTTTGCCAATTCCTCATATAAGTTTTCATTTACTTTATCGCTATTTTGGATTGCTTTTTTTAATTTTTGATATCTGTAATGCCAATCATTCACCCATTTTTCCATTAAAA
This sequence comes from Anaerobacillus sp., assembly GCF_046314235.1. NCBI lineage: Bacteria > Bacillati > Bacillota > Bacilli > Caryophanales > Bacillaceae > Anaerobacillus > Anaerobacillus sp. Next base: position 114,057 of record NZ_JBKBWN010000011.1, on the reverse strand, counting down.
ATCCCCCTAACGCTAAAACAACTTATGCTAAGTGTTTTACATTAGGGGAATTAATATTCCATATTACCGTACTGTAAATGCAGGTTCTGTACCAAGCATTTCAACGATTCGATTGTTTTCATCCATAATGGCTACTTTAGGTTGGAATGTTTTTGCGGCTTCATCCGTCACAAGACCGTATGAGATAATGATGACAATGTCTCCTTGTTGAACAAGTCTTGCAGCTGCCCCATTCAAACAAATAACACCACTACCTCGTTCACCTGGAATAATGTATGTTTCAAGTCTTGCTCCATTGTTATTATTAACAATCTGCACTTTTTCATTGGGCAGCATATCGACCGCATCTAATATATCTTCATCTATTGTAATACTGCCAACATAATTTAAGTTTGCCTCAGTAACTCGCGCACGATGAATTTTTCCTTTCATCATTTGTCTAAACATGGTTATACCCCCGTTTTCTCATTTTTATTATTGAACTGTTACGGTGACGTTATCAATTAAGCGAGCTTGTGAGAACTTCAAGGCAATTGCAATTATAAGCTCACCTTGAATAGTTTCGAGCACATCTAAGCTTGGATAAGCTAACACTTCGACATAATCAATGATGCCACTAGTCTGTGATTGTAAATAATTACTGATACGCTCTTTAATAGCAGAGGGATTTTTTTCACCAGAAGCTATTTGGGCTAATGCTTGTTGTAGACTCACAAAGATCTCTTTAGCTTCTCTTCTTTCTTCAACTGAAAGATAGACATTTCTGGAGCTTTTCGCCAAGCCGTCTACTTCTCTTAGTGTCTTACATTTAATCACTTCAACAGGTAAATTAAAATCGTTGACCACATTTTCAATAACTGCTACTTGCTGAGCGTCCTTCATTCCAAAATAAGCACGTGTTGGTTGAACGATATTAAACAGTTTTAAGACAACAGTTGCTACACCATCAAAGTGACCTGGACGTGATTTCCCACAGAGCACTTCAACTCCCTTTTGCACGGTAACACTACATGACATGATGTTTGGATACATTTCTTTGACGTCAGGGTAAAAAATGACATCTACTTCTGCTGCTTTTGCTAATTCTTCGTCCCTTTTGAAATCTCTTGGATAACGGTCGAAATCTTCATTAGGTCCAAATTGAAGTGGATTTACAAAAATACTTAAAATAATAAATTCATCATGCCTTTTGGCATTTTCTACTAATGAGATATGACCTTCATGTAAGTAGCCCATTGTTGGAACAAAGCCAATTGTTTTTCCTGCATGTTTCAATTTGGTAACTAGTTTTTGTAACTCGGCAATTGTCCGAATAATGATCATTGTTGGCCTCCATACAAGCGATCTAGCTCTTCGTTTTTCATCGTAAATGTATGCTGTTCCATTGGAAACTGTGCTTCTTTAACTTCTTTTATATAAGAGCTCACCGCATCTAAAATCGTTTCAGTAATATTCGCATACTGCTTTACAAATTTCGGTACATGCCCGTTTCCATAGCCGACTAAGTCATGATAGACAAGGACTTGCCCGTCTGTATCAACACCTGCACCAATGCCAATAACAGGAATTGTTAATTCCTTTTGAATAAATTGGGCAATTTGGGTCGGGACACATTCTAACACAAGAATACATGCTCCTGCATGCTCTACTTGTTTTGAGTCTTCAATTAGTTGCTTAGCAGTTTCTGCGTCTTTTCCTTGGACACGATAGCCACCCATGACACCCACTGATTGAGGTGTTAACCCTAAATGAGCAACAACTGGTACTCCTGCTTTTGTTAACAGAGCCATTTTTTCAATAACTGCACCATTTCCTTCTAGCTTCACAGCATGAGCCCCGGCTTCTTGCATAAGCCGCTTGGCATTGTTCATCGTTTCTTCTAGAGTTGAATGGTATGTTAAAAAAGGCATATCCGTCACAATAAACGTATCCTTTGCACCACGTTTAACTGCCTTCGTGTGGAGGATCATATCTTCTAGAGTAACAGGAATCGTTGAATCATATCCAAGTACGACCATTCCAAGAGAATCACCGACTAGAATAACATCAACACCAGCTTCTTCAATAAGCTTCGCTGAAGGAGCATCATAGGCTGTTAACATGGCGATTTTTTCTTTATTTTTTTTCATTTGTTTAAACGTTACTGTTGTTTTCATTCGATTTCCTCCTTTATTGTTTTAGAGGAGAAAAAATGAAACTATTCTTTCTTATTTTCTACAAAAGCAAAAAACTTCTCACCAAAAGGAGAGAAGGATTTAACTTGGCACAACAGAAAATAAGAGTTTCTGTGAATGGCAAATCATGTTAGTTTCATTATCCCTCTGTCCTAGTCCTACAGGATCAAGGCAGACTATGTTTTATTGAAAAAACTTTTCTTCGGTGATGGTGCAGTTCTTATGATACTGCCCATATCGCTCTGATTATATCATCTTTTTACAACTTTGTGCCATTAAATTCAATATCAGCTGAATAAATTTTATGTGTTGTTCCAAAATCATCTTCTAATAGGAGCACACCTTCATCTGTAATACCCTTAGCAAACCCTTCAATTGAACCGCTAATAGTTCTTGCCGTAATTCTCCGTCCAATTGTAATCGCATGAGCTTCCCACATTTGTTTAATTGGTAAAAAACCTGCTTCTAAAAACAATTCATAAAGCTGCTCAAATTGGGCTAGGATGTTATGTAAAATAGTCGCTCGATTTACTTCTTCACCTTTTTCAATGAATAAAGAAGTGGCAATATCGCTAATCTCTTTTGGAAATGAGGTTTGATTCACGTTAAGGCCAATTCCAATTATAACTGAATGAATTTGATCAGGGTCAGCTTGCATTTCTGTGAGAATACCTACTAACTTCTTGTCATTTAATAAAATATCGTTTGGCCATTTTATATCACAATGGACTCCTATAGCACTTTCAATACCACGAATTACAGCAACAGCCGTTAACAGTGTCAATTGTGGCGCTTGTTGCGGTGGGATTTTCGGCTTTAAAATTAAACTTAGCCAAATGCCTGTTCCAATAGGAGAGAACCAAGGTCTACCTAACCTTCCTTTACCACCAATTTGCTCATCAGCGACAACTACTGTTCCTTCCTCGGCACCATCCCTAGCAATCCGATGAGCAATTTCTTGTGTTGATGAAACTGTTTGTTCATATACGACAAATTTCCCAACATACTTTGTCACTAAACCTGCTTTAATTTCATTTTCTGTTAGTAAATTAGGTTGATGAATAATCCGATAGCCCTTTCTGGGTGCTGCTTCTAATTTATAGCCTGCTTTACGCAGCTCTTCAATATGCTTCCAAACTGCAGTTCTTGAACAATTTAACGAATTACTAATTGCTTCACCAGAAACAAATTCTCCTTGTTGCTCAATCAACATTTCTAATAGCTTACTCCGCATGAATAAACCCCTCCTTTCGTAACCAACTAATGATCGCATGCTTTTCATTTGCTACCTTCTTTGTCACGACAGCCTTTTCTGCAATCGTTAATAACTCACCAATTCGAGTTTTTGGCTCTGCTTTATTAAGGTATAGCATAACATCATTCCCACTCAGGGATAGCTCTTGTTTCACCTTAATCGGAAGCTCACTAAAAGCTAATTCAACTGCCCTTAGATTTGCTGTTTCATTTGAGAGTGCCGCCCTTATCCGCTCAGTTTTCATAGTTGTTTCTAGCCCTAAATAATAATAATCTTCTAATGAAAACCCACACTCTACTACAGAAGTGAGGCGACTCAAAATTAAATTTACTTCAGTAATGATTTTTTTGGACTGTTTCATAAGGTGGAGATAGTCAGTGGCTTCTTTATGATTGGACATAAACAGCAATAATGTCCATACTTCGGTGATACTCGCTACTTTCTTAACCATAGTAATAATCTTCTGACTCTGTAAGGCGGCCTGTAATGGGCGAAGGTGGTCAATTTTCGCAAGCAGCTTCGTATCCTGAAATTGCTCAAATGCCTTTTCAACAAATTTTCCAAGCCAGATCTTTTCTAACTCTACTGTAATTCGTTCAATAGCTACTTTATTAATATGATCACCACATGTCAAAATCGCCATTGCTGTTTCTTCTTCAATTGTAAAAGAAAGTTGACTGACAAACCTAATCGCCCTTAACATTCTTAGTGGATCTTCTTCAAAACGACTTTGCGGTTCTTCTACACCACGTATAGTTTTGCTTTTAATATCAGCTTCACCACAATAAGGGTCATATATTATGCCTTTACTATTGATCGCCATCGCGTTCATCGTGAAATCACGGAGCCTTAAATCTTCCAATAGCGAGTTCCCTCTGAAGCTCGTCACTTCAAAGGAAGCACCTTCATGAAAAATAACAACCGTTCCGTGTTTTACTGCAACATCAATCGTCTTAGGGAATAAACGTTTAATGGCAGCAATTGGAGCAGAGGTAGTAATGTCAAAGTCATGAATAGCGTTGTTAAGTAAAAAATCACGAACTGCTCCACCGACTATGTAACTTTCATAACCTGCTTCTTCTAATCTATTCAAAATCTCCTTTGCCTGACGAAAGAGATTTGTCATATGTTGTTCCTTCTTTCTATTCAATAGCTTTTTCCTCATTTAAAACGGTGTAATAAATGTCTTCATATTCTGAAACAATTTTTTCTTGACTAAAATACGTTTTTGCTCGATTAAAAGAGTTGTTTGCCATAGTTTCATGAAGCTGACGATTCGTTAGAATCTCCACAGCACGTAAAGCAATTTTATCGATATCACCAATTTCACAAATATATCCGGTCTCACCATCAGCAATTACCTCAGGTATTCCACCAGCCCGTGTTCCAATCACTGGAACCTGGCAAGCCATTGCTTCAAGTAATACTAAACCAAAGCTCTCTTTTTCTGATAGCAGCATCATTAAGTCACTAATAGACAGAAAGTCTGAAACATGCTTTTGATTTCCTAAAAATAACACTTTATCCTGAATACCTAGTTCCTTAACTAACCGACATACTTTCGAATACTCTGGTCCATCGCCTAATAGCAAGAGTTTTGCATCCACATGTTCAATAATTTTCGCAAAGCTTCGCACCACATCTGGAACTCGTTTCACAGGCCGAAAATTGGATACATGGATAACCACTTTTTCATCATCACGAATTTTATATTCACTTTTTAGACAAATGCAGTCTTTTTTGTAATAGACACGCTGATCAATAAAATTATATATAGGATATATTTTATTTTTTGTCTGTAAGCGTTCTTCCGTTTGCTCGATTAAATCATTTGATACCGCGGTAACAGCATCAGACTTCTCTATCCCCAATCGAATGATTTCACTTAAGGAATGGTCATTTCCTAACACCGTAATGTCTGTTCCATGAAGTGTTGTTACGATCTTCAAATTTCCACCGACGATTTCTTTGGCTAAATAGGCACAAATAGCATGTGGTATCGCATAATGAACATGAAGAAGATCAAGCTGTTCTCTTTTAGCTACCTCAGCCATCTTGTTAGCTAAAGATAAATCATAGGGTGGAAATTGAAACACCGAGTAATGATTAACTTCAACTTCATGGTAAAAAATATTAGAATAAACTTTATCTAATCGAAATGGTACCCCAGAAGTAATGAAGTGAATTTCATGACCCCGTTCAGCTAACAGTTTTCCAAGTTCAGTGGCTATAATTCCAGAACCGCCGACTGTTGGATAACAAGTAATTCCAATTTTTAGTTTCATCGCTTCTCCCTCAGTAATTGTTGAACAAGTATTGGTTGCTCAGTTATAAAGCCTTCACCATATTCAACCCCTAGTTCTTTTCCAAATAAACTTTCTCTAGCTAATACTGATGTTATGTAACCGTTTGTTAACGGTGTATCAACACCGCCTGGTTGCTTCAAAAATTGACTTTCATAAGCTTCCAACGCTTCAATTTTCAAATTTATTTCATTTGATATATCTATGACAAAGCTCGGCTTATGAAAACCGTTAATCATATAGTAATAAAAGGCTTCAGCCTTATGCGGTGGTAATTGCTGTTCATCCTCGAATTTTTTAATACCAGCTGAGAATACAGCTTCTTTGACAAGCCTGGCACAATGACCGTGGTCAGGGTGACGATCCTCGTAAAAAGGAGCAAAAATAATCTGTGGTCGATATTGACGGATCACTGTCACAATTTTTTTTATGTGATCGTTTGTAATCGTAATTCCGCGGTCTGGTATCTCAAGTTGAATACGTCTGTTCACACCAAGAATTTGTTGAGCGCGTTTGGCTTCTTTCATTCTAAGTTCAATATTGCCATTAGATGATAATTCAGCTTTTGTTAGATCACAAATTCCTACAGCGTAACCTTGCCGACTATATTGGGCAATCGTACCACCCATTCCGATTTCGACATCATCAGCATGGGCCCCGAAAGCTAACAACTGTAGACTGTTTTCACTAATCATGGATTGACTATTTTTCTCCATTCAAAATCTCCTCTTGCAAGACCCTTCACCAAGATTTCTCCCGTTGCCATATTTGTAGCTAACGGTATCGCATAGACATCACATAAACGAATTAATGCCGTAATGTCAGGTTCATGCGGTTGTGCTGCGAGTGGATCTCTAAAAAATAATACTAAGTCCATTTCATTTTTAGCAACTAGTGCACCAATTTGTTGGTCTCCTCCAAGTGGTCCTGATTGAAACCTTTCAATCTGTAGGTTTGTAGCCTCCATAACCCGCATTCCCGTAGTGCCTGTGCTATATAGTTGATGATTTTTCAAGATCGATTCATAAGCAATAGCAAATTGAACCATATCTGGCTTTTTCTTATCATGGGCAATTAAGGCAATCTTCATCTTTACATCCTCCCCTTTACTCTATAATATTCTCTAAGCCATATACTAATAGATCAAGCTTCATTACTGTTTCAACAGCTAAACGAATCCCTGGCATGAACGATGTTCGATCAATCGAGTCATGGCGAATTGTCAATGTTTGTCCTACTCCACCGAAAATAACCTCCTGATGGGCAACAAGGCCTGGTAAGCGAACACTATGAATTCGCATCCCCTGGAAATCTGCTCCTTTTGCTCCTACTAGCTCTTCTTTTTCTTCTGGGTTGCCTTGTTGTTTTGGCGCTCTCACTTCGGCAATCATTTGTGCCGTTTTTACAGCCGTTCCAGATGGCGCATCAAGTTTCTTATCATGATGCATTTCGATGATTTCTACGTCTGGCAAGAATTTTGCTGCCATTTGCGAAAATTTCATCATTAAGATCGCGCCAATCGCAAAGTTTGGAGCAATCACAGCACCCAGTCCTCTTTCTTGGGCGATTTGCGACAGTTCCGCCACATCTTGTTCAGTAAATCCAGTTGTCCCTACTACTGGCCTTACCCCATGTTCAAAAGCAATTTCCATATGCTTTCTACCAAATGTCGGGTTTGTTAAATCTATTAAGACATCGACTTCTTGCTCTGTTAAAGCTTTATGTAAATCTACATACATTAAAACATCGACATTAGGCATTCCATCAATTTCTGAAAGTAATTTGCCTTCGTTTTTAGTATCAATTGCCGCAACTAATTGAAAGTGTGGAGTTGATGTTACCATCCGAACTGCTTCCTGTCCCATTTTTCCGCCTGCACCAGTAATCGCAACTTTTATTGTTGATTGTGTCATCATTATTACTCCTTTACTCTTCTATTTTCGTCCAACGATCTTTATCACGAGTTTTGAATTTCTCCATCACAAGGTCGAAGGCTTCTTCTAAATTAATGTTTAAAGAATTCGCAAAACATACTAAGACAAAAAACATATCGCCTAGCTCTTGTTCCATCGATCGTTCTTCTTCGCTATTCTTCTTTGGCTTTTCCCCATAATGGTGATTAACCTCACGAGCTAACTCCCCTAGTTCTTCGGTCATCCTTGCGAGCATCGCTAAGGGGCTAAAGTAACCTTCTTTAAATTGCCCAATGTATTGATCTACTTCTCTTTGAATATCATTTAAACGTTTTTCACTCACAATATCACCTCATTTACTTCTAGTTTACATGTTAGCTAAATCTGCATGATTTGACAAATATTATTTACAAAGTGGAATGGGAGTTTTTAAATAACCTAAACTAAAATACACTTTCCATTATAACCTTCATTTATTTATTGTAAAAACTTCGTTATAATATAGTTCGCATGGTCATGAATAATTAGAAAAGGAATTTTGCCATTATGAACACACCAATTAAACTGAAAAACGTTTTTTATATTTTATTTGGCGCGGCAATTATGTCGTTTGGGCTTGTCTACTTTAATATGGAAAACAATCTTGCAGATGGCGGCTTTACTGGGATCACGTTAATTTTGTTTTTTATCTTTAACTTTGATCCAGCTTACACGAATTTGCTATTAAATATCCCGTTATTTTTTATTGGCTGGAAAGTGCTTGGAAGAAACTCGTTTATTTACACCTTAATCGGAACGATTGGTTTATCGTTGTTTTTATTTATCTTTCAAAGATATCGATTTTTGGAAATTCCACTACATGACGATATGACCCTTGTTTCTTTGTTTGCTGGGGTGTTCATTGGTGTTGGTTTGGGGATTGTCTTCCGCTTTGGAGGTACAACAGGAGGCGTCGACATCATTGCACGCCTTGGCTTTAAATATCATGGGTGGAGTATGGGAAAAACAATGTTTATGTTTGATGCTGCTGTTATTACTTCTTCCTTGATCTTCTACTTAGATTATCGTGAAGCGATGTACACGCTAGTTGCGGTTTTTATTAGCGCAAAAGTCATCGACTTTATGCAACAAGGTGCTTATTCCGGGAAGGCTGCATTCATTATTTCTGAGAAATCTCAGGAAATATCAAGCTGTATTTTAAAGCAGATGGATAGGGGAGTAACTGTATTGAAAGGTACAGGAAGTTTTTCTGGTTCTGATAAGGAAATTTTGTATTGTGTCGTAAGTAGAAATGAGTTGATTCGCTTAAAAACAATAATTGAAAAAGTTGATCCCCATGCATTTGTTACTGTAAATGACGTTCAAGACGTCATTGGTGAAGGTTTTACGTTAGATGAATATAAACGACCGATTGAACATTAGATTAATGTAGAATGGTCGTACTAGTAATTCAGTTTACTAGTATAGAGTTGTTAGTGTATATCAATTAGTTTCGATAAAAGCAAAAAAAAGGATTGATCATTTATGTAAAAATAATATGACCATCCTTTTTATTTTTGTTATTAAGTTTAATCGTTGCTTCTCATACCGATATACATTAGAACGAAACGCATAAGTTCCATTACAGCAACTACAGCTGCAGCTACATATGTTAGAGCTGCGGCATCTAATACCTTTTTTGTTTCTCTTTCTTCATTGTTGCGAATGACACCGACAGAAACTATTTGTTCCATCGCGCGACTAGAAGCATTAAACTCAACTGGTAAAGTAACAACTTGGAACAATACAGCACCAGCCATGAAGATAATACCTAAAAGAAGTAAATTTGCTAGGTCTAGGAAGATACCTGCTAAAATAACGAAAATGGCACTATTAGAACCAAAATTAGCAACAGGAACTAATGTATGACGGAAACGAAGGAATGCATAATCTTCAGCATCCTGCATTGCGTGTCCGACTTCGTGTGCGGCAACAGCCGCACCTGCTACTGAATGACCATAATAGTTTTGTTCTGATAAGCGTACCGCTTTGGCACGAGGATCATAATGGTCAGTTAGTTGCCCTTGAACTGGCTCAACTGTTACATTATAAAGGCCATTGTCGTCAAGTATTTTCCTAGCCACTTGAGCCCCTGTCATACCTGACGAAGCTGGCACTTGTGAATATTTTTTATAGGCACTCTTCACCTTCATCTGTGCCCATAGCGGGATAATGATAAGTATCGCAAAATAAATTAAAAATCCACCCATCGATCGACTAACCTCCGTAATTTTATTAAGTATTTAATGTAATTCATAAATTATCATTAATTTTAATTTTAGTGAAAGTTTTTAATCCTGTCAATTGAAAGGGGGATAATCATTACTGCTTCATCTTTACTTTGTTTTTCTCACCTTTATACTTCTTATACCCTACATAAGACAACGACAATAAGATCGTTCCGCCAATTGAGAAAATAACCCACCATAACGAAGGATCTGCTTGGTCTTTTTCAAAACCTTGATATAGTTTCGCAAAATCCTCTTCCATTACTTTCATTTGCTTTGCTTTATCAGTATCAGAAACAATGGTTGCCCGATATTTTTCAACATATCTTACATGTGAATCAATTTTTTGAAATTGATGTGGTAAGAGATCAATCATAATTGCCGGTCTAATTACTGCATAGCGTTGTAAAAAACCGTTAAAATGGTGTTGAAATGAATTTGAATCTTCACTTGAGATAGCTTCCCGCATTTTTGCAAAGTAATTCATCACTTGTGTTTCTGTATTCTTCCACAGTGGATGATGTTCTGATACTAGAGCATCAATAACTAAGCGAAATTCAGAAACGGCTAATACCCGTTCTTCATGACTAGCAGCAGCACTAGTTACAGCACCTAGAGCTCGTTCGTATGATGTTGTAATTAGGCGCAATTGCGTCATCGATAAGTTTTGATCGTCATAGCGAATCGCCAAAAATTGCTTCGAGAAAAAATCTAACAATTGCTTTGCCTCACTATATTTTTCTTCCTTCACAAGCTGGAGTACTTTGTCAGCTGTTTGGTTTAAATGTCGCCACTCTTTTTGATCTAAATCCTTTTCTGCATGAACACTAGTAGAGAAAATTAGAAAAAATAAACAAATTAAAGTGAGCATCTTCTTGTGCATGCCTGTCCCTCCTCTTCATCTAATTAAATCCTATGAAGGGGTGGACAAGAGTAGACCTACAAATTGAGCATAAAACGATTTTTTCTTACCGCAAACATATAAACTACAAAAATTGAAAAAACACTAAGCGAAAAAGTAAAATAACCAATTTCCGTAATATTATTCATTAAAACCCTTGCTACCCATGGATGCATACCATACACATAATCAATAATGTCATTCGTTATTGTCCAAATCGAAACAATGATTAAATGCCTAACTTTAATTCGAAAGTACGGTGCGAAAATTAAAGCTTGAATTGCCATAGCACCGTGAGAGGCGATTAACATATAATTCTCCCATGTTAATGTTGCCCCAGCTAGTCCTGCCGCAATATTCATCACAACAGCCCAGACTCCATATTTAATTAACGTTACAGCTGCAAACGCCTCCATTAGTGGCCAATTCTTTTTAAATAAGAATACTACTAACACAAAAACTAAAAATAGACTTGCCGTCGGACTATCAGGGACAAAAATATAAAACTGTCTTGGAGTAATTGCTAATTGTTCTTTGTACCACCAATATCCATAGATTGTTCCAACTAAATTTGCTATTAGTAAAAGTGAAAGGACCCATTTCTTCCTCAGCATATGAATAAAATAATTAACCATGGGCAAATCTCCTAACAGTAAGTATGTATTGCTAATATTAATGACGCTCGTACCAGTGCTAGCTTATTTTTGTGAAAAAAAAGCTGACATTATGTCAGCTTTTCCTAACTTATTCAGGTGTACCCTCAGCAGCAATGTACTCTGCTAAAATTTCAAGTTCTTCATCTGTGCCAGTAAATAAGCCACCTGACATGATCCCTTTACCATTGACAATAATATCAATGATTTCTTCCTTAGTATAACCATGTTCAAACATTGAAGGTGCAACACCTGGGTTTCCTACCATGTTTTCTCCATGACAGCTAATACAGGTCCCTTGTGTTAGATAAATTTGATAACCTTCATGTTCCATATCTATTTGCTTTTCTTCAACAATTGCTCCCTGTTTTGCCGCAGCTTCCCAGTCATGGTTTGCAACTGATTCCCAAGTTAACCAAATAATTGATACTAATGCTAGTAGCATTAACCCAGTAGCAATTGGTCTTTTAAATGGACGACGCTCAGGTCCTCTATCAATAAATGGAGCTAATAGTAAAGCACCAAACGCAACACCAGGTATAACTACAGCTCCGATAACTGTAAAGTCACCTGATGCGAACTCATATTTCAATAATTGATACAAAAATAAGAAATACCAGTCTGGTAATGGAATATAGCTTGCGTCAGTTGGATCCGCGACACGTTCTAGTGGTGAAAAATGTGATATAGTCAGCATTAAATATCCGACCAAGAAAACCGCACCAACCATCCATTCTTTTAGTAAAAAGTTTGGCCAAAACGCCTCAGTTTTCCCTGGAAATTCGGAGTAATCTTTAGGAATGTTTGGTTTTCTTTCAGCCGGAACACGAGAATCACCGACAAATTTCATTCCTTTGCCACGATGCATAGTTTTCCCTCCTTTTGCTTCGATAATGACATATTTTTATAAAGGTCCAGAAATCCCTTGCTTACGAATCATCACAAAGTGAGCTCCTAGTAAGCCAAGCAATGCTCCTGGCAAGAAAAATACGTGAATTGCGAAAAATCTTGTTAATGTTTGAGCTCCGATAATTTCTCCCCCCGCTAATAACGTCTTAGCAAAGCCTCCAATAACCGGTGCACTTTCAGCAATCTGTAACCCAACAACAGTTGCAAAATAAGCTTTCATATCCCAAGGTAATAAATAACCCGTAAAACCTAAACCTAACATAACAAAGAAAATAAGTACGCCCACAACCCAGTTTAATTCACGAGGTTTCTTGTACGACCCTGTAAAGAAAACGCGTAATGTATGTAAAAACATCATTACAATTACTAAACTCGCACCCCAGTGATGCATTCCCCGAACGATCACACCAAAGGTAACTTCATTTTGTAAATAGTAAACCGATTGATAAGCATTAATAATATCTGGTACATAATACATTGTTAAAAACATACCTGATAAAATTTGAATAACAGTAATAAAAAATGTTAAACCCCCAAAGCAATATACAAATGCTGAAAAGTGGTGCGCAGGATTTACATGCTCCGGCACTTCATGATCAGCAATATCACGCCACATCGGCGTAATATCCAGACGTTCGTCTACCCAATTATAAATTTTATTTAACAATGATTACGCCTCCTTACACCTGTGGTCTTGGTCTTCCTAAATAAACAGTGCCATCTCGAACATCTAAGTCATAGACAAATAGTGGCTGTGTTGGCGGAGTACGATCAACGTTTTTGCCATTTTTCTCAAAGGCTCCACCATGGCATGGACAAAAGAATTGGTTTTGGTGTGCTTCATTTGTATTCCAGTCAATTGTACAGCCCAAATGTGTACATACTGGCGATAAAGCAACAATCTCGCCATTCTCTTCGTAAATCCACGCTGAACGAGATACTTCTGACTCATACCAAGCATCAACTTGATCAATCTTATAGTCAAAACGCTTAGGTTCATTCGAAAGCTGACTCACTTGCGTAACAGCAACCATGTTCGTTTCAGCACCTGCTTTTAAAGCAGGATCTAGGGCAAAGCGAACTAACGGCAACGTTATACCAGCAGCCATAAATCCACCAACACCTGTTAACGTATAATTTAAAAACTGACGCCTTGAAACTTTATGTTCTTTTTCACTCACAAACATTTCCCTCCCAACATTTTATTATAAGTCCCTCCGGACTATGGAAATAATCATTATACTAGGACATTATCATGATACTTTAATAACATTATCACTGTCAATAAAATGATAGAGTTAAATGTCCTCAATTATTGCTTTTTGCCACTTACTAGTAATTATCGGAAGCATTTGCTTAATTTGACTAGAAAGCGTTTCCATTTTGTATTTTTGTTCCATATGCTCTAATGGGATCGAAGGTATCCAAAGCAGCGTATCATTCATTTTTGCTTCAATTTGTTTCCACTCAACATCAGAAGTTAAAAAAATAATATGTGAAATCCCATTGCTTTTTAAGTGTTCATCAAAAGCATTTAACCTAAGTAATCGCTCTTCTAACTTTTCACTTTTTAAATATGTAAATGATGGAAACTGAAAAACTCTACCTTTAAATTGTCGTTCTAATTCATCACTAATTAATGTGATAAATTCCCCCATTTGGACAGTAGATTTTAGCTCATCTCCCCAAGAAATTGGAACTAGTGGAATGATTGCTGTATCAACATACTCCTTTGCTTGTAAATAAAGATCAACTTCTTTTGCTTGCCATTTCATTTTTGCGGTTTCCCCCTCTATTTCTTCTATAACTGTAACTTTATATTACTGTAACATAAAATTTTGAATTAATACCAAAAATACGTTTCATTGTATAATATAATCAAATCTAAAAGCCCTTATTCTTTAAGGGCTTTTAGATTTCTTAGCATTTCACTATATTTTAGAAAATTGTCTTTATCTCCCGTGTCTAAAGCTTCATCAATTAATTGAAGCAATCTCTTTTTTTCAAATTGATATTTAGCCTGGTCAATAATTAAGTCAGCGAATAGGCTGAATAATTTTTCAGTATCCTTGTCAATCGGAATAAACGGGTTATCTTCAAGCACTGACACGTATTGGGGATTTTTCTTTGCATCTTTAAAATTTAACTGAATATAAATTTCTTCTTCTTTATTTAAGCGTATATCATGAAATGATTTTTCAGCGTCCATCGTAACATGTTGGCGTTTCTGAAAGCTAAATGGAATACTGTCAACATCATTGGCTGATATGATTAACGATTTAGGACAGTACTCAGCACTCTCGACAAAATGTACTTTCTCCATTAAGTCGTCGTCACTCATCAAATAATTTAACAACCATGCACACTCTCTTCGTTTTAACTGGTAATTATTTAAAAACCACTTCAAAAAATCTTTCTTTTCTAAAACTGAGATCGTGCTACTCATATCGTTTACCCTCCCCTATTAGAAAGAACTTGGATTTTCGCCAAGTTTTTTTAATTGGCGAAAGCCTCAGTTTTTTTATAATTTAATGCCTAAAACATAAATTTGTACTTTTCTAAACAAGACTACGGGCATGCATTTACTTTAACTTAAAAAATTTCCCTTACTATGTATTTATTCGTTTACAAGGGCAAAATTCCTTTTAAAAACAGAAAAAAGTTGAAATATTTTCACAATTATTTCAAAAAATTTAAACTTGGCCCTACAGTATAGCCAATAAAATAATTCAATTCAACTTTCTTAATGATATTTAAATAATTTAATACATTTATAAAACGTTTTTTTACAACATCCTCTTTTGTATCAAAGTAATATTCAGTAACAAATGGTGAGAGTGTTGATATAATATGCTCCTCTTCAATTCCTTCGCCCTCTCTTAAAGAATTTAGGACGAGTTCATATAAAATACTTACATTAGGAAATGGTCGACGGTAAAGCTTCTGCCAGTAGATGATTATACTACCAATTAGCTCA
Organism: Anaerobacillus sp.; assembly: GCF_046314235.1. NCBI lineage: Bacteria > Bacillati > Bacillota > Bacilli > Caryophanales > Bacillaceae > Anaerobacillus > Anaerobacillus sp. The sequence continues at coordinate 98,705 of NZ_JBKBWN010000011.1, read as the reverse complement.
TGAATTCGCATGTTATAAAGTTCTTCGACTTGTTTCTGAACGGTTAGAGTACTTTCATTTTCAGAAAGCCATCCTTTATAAAAGCAAAAATCATAGATTAATGAAAAGCGGTCAGGGTATTGAGAAAAGCGACGACCATAGCCAAAACGCCATTGCTCTTTTGGTAGTTCTTCTTTATAACTAAAATCTTTCATCACCAGGTTAAAGTCCTTTTTATACATTACACCGGTTTTGGTCAACGATAAAGGTTGCCCTGCCACATAATCGATAAAAACAAATATATCATTAACAATCGTAATTTCTTTGTTGTCATTTGAAAAAGGTGGCAAGATTAAACTACCTTCTTCCAATCTCGTTTGAATTGAGTGTAAAAGCCCCTTCTTAATCTGGCTTGGGACTAGATAATTTCTGTCAACATAACTAAATAAAAAACCATTTGTCGTCAACTCTTCCATCAATTCGTCAAAAGGTTTTCCTTTTAATCGTGGCGAAAAACCATTTAACTCTTCCTTGGAAAGCATTATTTTTTTATCGTAACAAAGTGCTAACGCCATCTTTTGAGCTTCAGTTGTCAAACAGCGAAACCGTTCACTTACGTGCTCATCATTTACTAAACTTGGATAAATCACTTCAATCAATTCTCGCTTTGAATTAATATTAGGAGAAACATCACAGTCTTTCACTAGTTTGATTAATTCATGCCGATCTTGAAATAGTAAGACATCCATTAAGTTCATACTAACCACCGTCTTTTTTTCGGATTATAAATGTATAGTTAATGAATTTCATCATTCAATATTTTCGCTATTAAGTTCTAAATGTAGTTGCCTAGAAACCATTCGCAACTACATTTAGATTGATATAGCTCGATTAAGGTAATAATGAAATTCACTCATAGTATGAACCAATTTTTAAATTCTATTTAAACTTCATTCTCTAATTCCCAAAGTAATTGTTGTAAATCGACTTTTGCAGAGTCTAACTCATAGGCTCTCTTGAATACTTCTTTCGCTTTTTCTTTTCTACCATATTCTAAGAGAACTTGTCCGAACTCCTCTAAAAAGTCACTGTCATGAGCGAGTTGGTCATAAATCTGTTCATATAATGGGATATAGTTTTCATCTTCCTCCACATTACGTTTAGCTGTCGCTAAGAACCAATCGAATAATGGATCTTCTTCGCCTTGGTTCTTTAAATACATAATTAACTCTAATAGCTCGTCAAAACGTTCTTCTTTTTTTAACAAGCTTGCTAGCATTTTCGCTCCTTCAAAGTTGCTAGGATTAATCGCTAACACCTTTCTTAAGTATTGTTCACCTTCTTCTACTTGGCCATTGTTTAACGAGACTCTAGCCCCTTGGACATACAATGCTTCGTTATACTCATCAATTTCTATTCCTTTTTTAAATATTTGCAGAGCCTCATGTATTTTTCCTTCTTCTTCGTAAGCTTCACCTAAATATGGGTAGACACTGGAGTAGCTTTCGTCCATATCAATCACTTTTTCAAACTGAATAATTGCTACCTGAAATTTTTGAATTTGAAAAGCTGTATATCCATAACCAAAGTGAGCGTCAATAGTCGCATCGTTGTTCATGCCATCTTCATAGAAAGTAATGGCTTCTTCAAAGTAGCCACTAGCACTATAAGCTTCCGCTAGTCTTAAAGCAATATTTGTTCCATCTAATTCTTCTTGAAATGGTAGTACTCTTTTGTAGTATGGAATTGATTTTAAATAGTCACCTCTAGCTAAGTAAAACTCTCCTAGCCCAAATAATACAACAGGCTCATCAGGAACTTTACTTTCAGCATTTAATAGTTTAAGTTCAGCTACTTCATCTAAGCCTTGTAGTTGATATAAATCTGCCAAAAGCAATTGCCCCTGAACATAGACCGGATCATCTTCTTTAATTTCCAATAACATCTCAATTGCTTCATCTTCCTCATCTAAATCAATTAATAGTTCCGCCATAAACGTATACAATTCACCTTCGTCTGGATAAAACATTAAAAGCTCTTCTATGATTACTTTAGCTAAATCAACTAAACCTAATTCATAATAAATTTCAGCGATTGCGTACTTTGTTTCATGGTCAGCAGTCTCTTTGACCTCTTGTAATTTTGCAAGAGCTTCTTCCATTTTCCCGTTATCAATCAGCGTTATCGCTTGTTTTAATCCAATATTCATAATTGCAACTCCTAGTCTTTTATTAATTTTGTACGGTTAACTAAGTAATACCCTAATCTATAAAAAAGAAAAGCCACCTAAAAGTTGGTGGGCGATAGTTTATTATTTTAATTATAGTCATTTCTATTAATAATAATCAACATATATAGTTGCTGGCTGAAAAGCATGACTTATTTGCGTGAATTGTCTTGGTACTGCTACAGTTAGTTCTTTTCCGACCCCAGGCTGTATATACACTTCTATCCCTGCTTTTTTTACTACCCCGTTTGCAACGACTACTTCAGGATGAATATCCTTATAGTCTTTTTCATCTCCATCAAGTTCAGCCTTTGAGAAAAGCAAATAATCAGCATCTGTGCCTACTTTTAATGCGCCCTTCTTTGGATACAAGCCAACGTTTAATAAAAACTGTTTCGATAACGGAGCATGTTCAATTGGAGCATCAATTTGTGTCGTTATTTTATTCACCGTCAATATTTGTTCCCATTCCATTTTAAATCTTTGTAACGTCCGTTTTGAACCTGGAATATTCCATATTGGCACAATCATCGTATGGTAAGGAAATAACTCTCCTCGAATCCATTGCCAATTAACGTCATTGATTTCTTCTGGATCAATTATTTCTGCAAAAATAAGCGGAACTTTGTGTTTACAACACATTCTAACCATTGTTGGCGTAAGCTTTGAGAGCGGGATTTTCGCACCTAGTAAATAATCAATACTACTATTTATTAACGCATGCTTAGCTTTTTTTAGCTCGGTGCGAAATTCATGCTCAAGGAAAACATTAAAAGCAGTTATTAACGTTGTGCAACCAATGCTTTGTAAATGCTTCATTCGTTCTTTAAAACTAGAAAAGTGACTTATGGAAAGAATACTAAAGTCGACCATGGCATACCCAGGTGTTAGAACAAATCGATCTGTGTTTATTCTCATGTGATTATATTGGGAAAAATGGTTTGCGTTATACATGACTTTAGATCCTTCAATTAAATAAGAATTCCTCTGTTCTTCACCATATATGTTTGTTAAAGCATTTTCGATGATATATTTCACTTTACCCCTCCTCCTCACATATCTTATAGACAAGCTATGTGAGGAAGCACCATCCTATGCCTTATTTTTCCCCAAAAAAAATTCCTGTCAAATTTGACAGGAAAAAAGTTGGTTGGAGTGGAGAATTGGAGTTATACCTAAGTATAACTAAACTGAAAAACAACTTAAACTTGAGAACTTATTGTTTTTATTATAGTACGCCTCAAAATCAATGTCAACTAATTTTCTGAATATTTTTTATATTATATTAATTCAGCGAGGTGTTGAAAGAAATTTGGGTAAGAGACGTCTATCGCTTCAATTTCTTGTATTTCTATTTCTTCACTTGAAACTAAACCAGCAATAGCCATCGCCATTCCAATTCGGTGGTCACCGAAACTTGCAACTTGTCCACCAGTTAGTGGAGTCGGTCCATGAATAATCATGCCATCCTCTGTTGCTTCAATATTGGCCCCTAATTTTTGTAATTGGCTGACTACCGTATCGATACGGTTTGTTTCTTTAACTTTTAGTTCTTCTGCATCTTTAATCAATGTTGTACCATTTGCCTGTGTTGCTAGTATCGCAATAATTGGAATTTCATCGATTAAACGAGGGATCAGCTCTCCACTGATTTCAATGCCTCCAAGCTCGGATGTACTTATTGTTAAGTCGGCCATTTTTTCTTCGTTAATGACCCTCTCATTTGTGATCTGAAGTTTCGCCCCCATTTTTCGTAGAACTTCAATGATCCCTGTTCTTGTAGGATTTATCCCAACATTCAATAACGTGATTTCACTATTTGGAACAATTGCCCCTGCTACTAAAAAGAATGCTGCTGAGGATATATCGCCAGGGACAACAACGTGCTGTGCTTGTAAAGATTGGCCACCGCTGACAGAGACGGATGTTTCATCTTCTTGTAACTGAACGCCGAACGCTTTTAACATTCGCTCGGTATGATCTCTGGATTTATGTGGTTCTGTAACTGTCGTGACCCCTTCACTTTGCAAGCCTGCAAGCAATATCGCTGATTTCACTTGAGCACTAGCAACAGGTGAATGAAAGGAAATCGCCTTTGTTTGTCCACCGCGAAGTGAAAGTGGTGTGTAATTCCCTTCACTACGGCCATCAATTTTTGCCCCCATTTGTTTTAGGGGAACTGTTACTCTTGCCATTGGTCTTTTCGCAATAGAGGCATCACCAATGACAACTGAGTGAAATGGCCTTGTCGCCAATATACCTAACATCAATCGCGTCGTCGTTCCAGAATTACCTACATCTAATATTTCAGAAGCTTCCCTTAAGCCATCCCAACCTTTACCATAAACAGTAACACGGTCTTCTTCTTGTTCAATTTCTATCCCTAGTTTGCGAAAGCACGAGATTGTACTCAAGCAGTCTTCCCCAGGTAAAAAACCTTCAACCGTTGTTTTGCCATTTGCAATTGCGCCGAACATAACTGCTCGGTGGGATATCGATTTATCACCAGGAACCTTAATTTCTCCTTTTAATCGGTCTACACGTTTTACAATTTTTGTTGACAAAATAACAACTCTCCTTAGATTACGTAATAATAAGAAAGAGAGAAATTAACGGCGCTAATGATGCCAAAGCAACATTAGCCCTTATATTTCCCCCCTTAGTTTTTAAAACTAACTGCTATGAGACTATGTATCCCTCGTACAGGTGATCTTTTAAACAAGCTAAGGCCCGATCACGATCTTGGTCAGATCTAAAACTTAATCGTAGGACCCCCATAATATCTTCCCGAGTTTCCAAAATTCGAATGTTCGTTATACTGATTTCTTCTTTAGCTAGAATTCCCGTCACATCAGAAATAACACCAGGGTGGTCTGGGACATCGACATATAAATCATAAAAGGATGGTATCGCCCCTTTTTGTTTGAGTGGAAGATCATCCCTAAACGTTTTTGCTGTTTCAAAGTAGTCGTAAATACGATTTTCTTCAGCTTTTTCAATTAATTGCTTAACATAGTCCATTTCCAGTTGCCACTGTGTAAACAACCTTATTAACGTTTCTTTATTATGAATAAGAATATCACGCCACATCATTGGACTCGCAGAAGCAATTCTGGTAATATCTCGAAATCCACCTGCAGCTAATTCAGAAAGCAACGGTTCCTCTTTCTCCATTTTCGCTACTTGATGGACAAGACTAGCTGCAATAATATGTGGAAAATGACTAATTACACCAGCAAGTTCATCATGTTGATTTGGCGACATTTCAATAAACTTCGCCCGTGTTCCTTTAAGCCAATTTTGCAATTGAATAATTTTATTCATATTCGTTTCTACTGTAGGAGTCAAAATATAAAAGGCATTTTCAAACAGATGTGCTCTTGCAGCTTCTACTCCTGTCTTATGAGATCCTGCCATTGGATGTCCACCAATAAACGTTACTTTTTTCTGTTCTAGTATTTTTGCTTTTGCAACAATTTTCCTCTTAGTACTTCCAACGTCCGTAATAATCGCTGATGGTTTTAAATCATACTTCAAGAGATCTTCGATAAACTCTTCTGTTTTTGTGACAGGCGTTGCTAAAATAACTAAATCGGCATTAACAACCCCGTCTTCAATAGTTTCTACAGCCTTATCAATGACACCTAAGGACATCGCCATTTTCAACTGATCTTCTTTTATATCAAAGCCGTACACGATTGCATTCGAATGTTCCTTCTTAATCGCTAAAGCGATCGACCCACCTATTAAACCTAATCCAATGACAAACACTTTCCTACTGCTCAACGTGCTTTCCCTCCCATAAAAACGTAGAATGTAAATTGTAGAACTAATCTTTCAGGAGGACTTTCGAAGCAACTCTTAATTCTTAGCAAGGAAGGTCTTCAACTGCTCAATAATTGCTTTATTTTGTTGAGTATTCCCCACCGTAATTCGGATTGATGTCGGGAACCCTAATGCTTCTCCTGAGCGAACGATAAATCCTCGTTCTAATAAGTATTGAAATATTTCATTTCCAGGTCTTTGTATGTCAATTAAAATGAAATTCCCTTGTGAAGGGTAATAGTGTAGGTTAAACTCCTCACAAAATTGATAAAATTGCTCCAGGCCCTGACGGTTACGATCTCTACAGTCAATAATAAATTGCTGATCTTTTAAGGCAGCGCTTGCCGCAGCTTGTGCTAATAAAGACGTATTAAATGGCTCTCTTGCTGGTTCAATCTTTTTGATTAGGTCGGAATTTCCAATCCCATAGCCAATTCGCAAAGAAGCTAAACCGTATGCCTTAGAGAATGTTCGTAAAATCATCAAATTATCGTATTGCTTAAGGAGCGAGACTGTTTTTGGATAGTCTTTGGCAACAGCATACTCAAAGTAAGCTTCGTCACTTACGACAAGTACATCTTTAGGAACTTTTGCCATGAACTCCTTAAAATCTTCATCGCCTACGTAAGTCCCTGATGGATTATTAGGATTGCATACCCAAACGATTCGCGTATTTTCATCAATTTGTGAGAGCATTCCATTTAAGTCATGAACTCCATCAACTAAGGCCACTTCTCGAACTTCTGCGCCTTCAATGACGGCATTATGTTTATATTGTGGAAAAGATGGAACAGCACAAACCGTATTTGTTTTGTCATTTAATAATGCTCGAGATAAGATGAGGATTATTTCATCAGATCCGTTTCCGAAAATGAGTTGATCTTCACCCACACTTACCATTTCTGCAACATCGGCACGAATTGACGCTGCATAACCATCAGGATAGAGCGCTAAACTTTCTAACGCATGACTAATTGCTTGTTTTGCCTCACTTGAACACCCGAATGGATTTTCGTTTGAAGCAAGCTTAATGACTTCATTTAAACCAAACTTTCTTTTTACTTCTTCGATAGGCATTCCTGGCTTATATGGAGAAAGCCCGATTAGTTGCTGTTTTACTTTCATTATTTAACACCCCGATCTCCTATAATGATTAATTGTGTCTCGTCTAATAAGCTTTTCAAACTTTTCTTTCTATGTTACGACGAAATGAGTGAATAGACAAATGTTTTTATTTCTAATAAAGCTTTTTCCTTTGTCTCATTGTCTAACATTTCAGTCTTTTTTGATTCTATCATTTTTATTACTGCACTACCAACAATTATTCCATTACAGTACGGTTTTAACTTCGCTACTTGTTCACGGTTAGAGATACCGAACCCTACAGCAACAGGGACTTCACTATGTGTTTTTACTTCTTTTAAAAATTGATAAATCCCTTCATCGATTTCTTTTCGAACACCTGTAACCCCAAGAGAAGATACACAGTATAGAAAACCTTTAGCTTCCTTAGCAATCATTTCAATTCTTCGTTCTGACGTTGGTGCAACTAATGAAATAAGCGGGACACCAGACTGATTACAGCGTTCGCTTAAATTTCTACTCTCTTCAAAAGGCAAATCCGGGATTAAAATTCCATCAATTTCGTTTTCTTTCATTAAACTAATAACGTTTTCTTCCCCTAATTGTAAAACTGGGTTGTAATACGTAAAAATAATTACGGGTATAGTGAGACCACGCTTACGCATCTGTGGGACTAAACGCATCGCAGTCTCTAGGTTCATTTTATGCTCTAGAGCCCTTAGAGCAGCCCTTTGAATAACGGGACCATCTGCTAAAGGGTCTGAATAAGGAACACCTAATTCTAAAATATGGGCACCAGCTTCTTCCATCAATAGTGCTAAATCAATTGTCAAATCCAAAGAAGGATCTCCGGCCATAATAAACGGAATAAACAAATGCTCGTCCTTATTAATCATTATTTCTAACCTAGTATTGGCCATTTGTAAATCCCCCTATTGTTTCAATTAACGTGTGTACGTCTTTGTCGCCCCTTCCTGATAGGCAAACAAGGATTGATTGTTCACTCGTAAGCTCTTTTGCTCTTTTAAACGCATGCGCCAATGCATGAGCGCTCTCAATGGCTGGAATAATCCCTTCTAACCTAGAAAGTAATTGAAGAGCTTCTAATGCTTCATCGTCAGTAACACTCTCATAGTTAACTCTACCAATGTCTTTTAAATGCGCGTGCTCTGGACCAATACCTGGGTAATCTAGTCCCGCAGAGATCGAATGTGGTTCTATTATTTGTCCATCCGCTGTTTGTAATAAATAGGTTAAAGAGCCGTGGATGACCCCTTTCGTCCCCTTCGTTAGGGTAGCAGCGTGTAAATTGGTCTCTACACCTTTACCTGCTGCTTCAACGCCAATTAATGTCACCTCATCGTCAAGAAACGGATAAAATATCCCCATTGCATTACTTCCGCCGCCAACACAAGCAATAATTTCATCAGGAAGCTTATCTTCAAGCAACTGAAATTGTTCTTTTGCCTCGTCACCAATAACCCGTTGAAAATCACGGACCATTTGCGGGTATGGGTGTGGGCCGACAACAGATCCTATCAAGTAAAAAGTGTCTGTTACATTTGTGACCCAATACCGGATCGCTTCATTTGTTGCATCTTTTAACGTCTTACTACCACTGCTGACAGGAATGACTTCTGCTCCCAACAACTTCATTCGAAAGACATTTAACGCTTGTCGCTCAATATCTTTTTCCCCCATAAAAACTTTACACTGTAAGCCAAACTTTGCCGCTACGGTTGCGGCGGCGACGCCATGCTGACCGGCACCTGTTTCTGCAACAATTTTCTTCTTGCCCATTCTTTTTGCAAGGAGCGCTTGGCCAATGGCATTGTTTATTTTGTGTGCACCAGTATGGTTTAAATCTTCACGTTTTAAGTATAGCTTAGCCCCATTATAATAACTGGTAATATTTTCAGCGAGCGTTAACGCAGTAGGTCTTCCCGAGTATTGTTTTAGTTGTTTCATATATTCAGATAAAAAGACTTTGTCATTTAACGCTACTTTAAATGATCGTTCAAGTTCATCTAAGGCATTCATTAATGTTTCAGGGACAAACTTTCCACCAAATTGACCAAAGCGCCCATTATCATCAGGGAATTGATAGCTCATATAAATAACCTCGCTTCAAATTGTTTTTTTATTTTTTCAGATTTTTTCCCGTCTTCTTCAATACCACTAGATAGGTCGATTCCTACTGGACGATATTGCAGAAGTTTTTTTACAGAATGGCTGTTTATTCCACCTGCAATAAAGCACGGAACTTGTTGATAATTAGCCTCTTGCTGATAGGACGGGATTGCCTCCCAGTCAAATGTGACACCTGTTCCACCTCTTAGACCTGCTACTCTACTATCTATGACATATCCGTCTACTAAACCTCGATATTCCTTCATCGTTTTTAGGCCAATCTCACTGTGGTGAATAACTTTCCAAACCAGTTTATTATGGTGAGCTTTCAAGGCACTAATATAATCAGCTGTTTCTTCACCATGACATTGAATGACATCAAGCGGAACTTGCTCTAAGACATCTTCAATTTCTAGTAATGAAGCATTCACAAAGACACCGACAATTTTTTGTTGAACGTTTATTTCGGCAAGCCATCTTTTTACTTCAACAGCAGTCACACGTCGTTTACTTGGTGCAAATACAAACCCTAAGTAGTCAGCAGGACTATTCGCTGTTACAACTACATCTTCAAAACTATGGTTTCCACAATATTTAAGCAATGTTTTCATTTTCATTCTCCAAATAAAGATCGAATACCTAGTAGTGGTGTTTTAGCTCGCATTAGCGTCTCGCCAACTAAGACTGCTTTTGCATAACCTTCTAGTTGCTGTAAATCATTGACGGTCCCAATCCCACTCTCACTAATAACAAACTGAGCTTCTGGTAGTTGCCTACTAATATCAATCGTCTGTTGAAGATTCGTTTTAAACGTTTGCAGATCTCGATTATTAACCCCAACCATTTGCGGTTTAAAGACCGAGTATACTTTTTCAACGTCGGTTAACGAATGAACCTCAACAAGACACTCGATTCCTTTTTCGTACGATTCCTCATAAAATTCATGTAATTGATGTTTATCTAAAATAGCTGCAATAAGTAAAATAGCATCTGCGCCCATCCGTATGCTATCCTCAATTTGCTTAGAATCGATAATAAAGTCTTTTCGTAGCACCGGTAGTTTCACTTGTTGTTTTATCGCTGTTAAAAATGAATGGTGCCCTTTAAAAAACTGTTCATCCGTCAATACTGACAAAGCATCGGCATTGCCTAACTCATATTGCTTTGCGATTTGTATCGGCTCAAAATCTTCTTTAATAATTCCTTTAGATGGTGAAGCTCTTTTCACTTCGGCAATTAAACCTATTGTTCGATTTGGCTTACTTAGTCTCTCAAAAAGGGAATACCTAACAACATCTACGCTTTCTCCAAATCGTAAATTCGCAACTTCTTGTTTTTTTACTGCGACAATTCTATCTAACATCGTATTGCCCCCCTATTTTTTTGCAGCAAACGTAATTGTTCAAAGCCCTTTCCCGAGCTAAGAATTTCCTTCGCCTTTTCTACTCCCTCTCTAATTGTTTCAACTTCCTCAGCTACATAAAACGCAGTTGCACTATTAAGGACGACGATATTTTCAGCGGTTTTATTCGCATTATTCGTAAATATATTTTCAATTAGTTGGGCACTATCTTCAACACTTGTAACTTGAATTTCTGCTACTGGACCACGCTCAAGTCCCACCTCTTCTGGGGTTAACTGATAGCGAACAATATTACCTTTGACTAGCTCAATTATATCTGTGTACGTAGAGATTGAGCATTCATCTAAGCCATCTCCACCTGTCACGAACAAGGCCCGTTCAGTCCCCAACTCTCTAAGAGTTTTCGCCATTTTTAAAGCAAACATCGTATCATATACACCGATCATTTGCCGATTAGCTTTTGCAGGGTTTACTAGCGGCCCTAATAAGTTAAACACTGTTTTGAATCCTAGTTGTCTTCTAACTTCTGCGACATGTTTCATAGACTGATGATAGAGGGGTGCAAATAAAAAGCAAAGCCCCTTCGTTTGTAAAGCTTCAACTGCTTCTTTTGGAGAAGATTGAACGGCTATTTGTAATTTTTCTAAAACATCTGCACTCCCGCTTTTCGAAGATACCGCTCGATTTCCGTGTTTTGCTACTTTCACACTACTAGCTGAAAGCAAAATCGCTGTTGCTGTTGAGATATTAAAAGTAGCTAGTTCATCGCCACCAGTACCGCAAGTATCAATTAGCATATTTTCATTATGTTGAACCGAAATCGCATGTTCTCTCATGGATAATGCAAATCCAACCATCTCGTCGATCGTTTCCCCGCGTAAACGCATCATTGATAATAGACTGGCAACTTGAGGTCCATCAACATTACCTGACATCATTTCATCCATGATCGCTTTCGCCTCATTACGCGTTAACGTTTTTCCTTCTGAGCACTTTTTTAATATCGTCTTAAACATGAGGAACAGACTCCTTTCCGTTGGAGAACATTTTTTCAGCAACTGCAATGGCTTTAATCAACGCTTTTGCCTTATTACGTGTTTCCTCCCATTCCTTTTCCGGGACCGAATCAGCGACAATTCCAGCTCCTGCTTGCACAAATGCCTTATCCCCTTTAATAACCATCGTTCTTATCGCAATACAAGAATCGATATTACCTTCGTAACCTAAGTAAGCAATCGCTCCTGCATAATACTCTCTTTTTGTTGGTTCAAGTTCCTTCAAAATTTGCATTGCCCTAATTTTTGGTGCTCCAGAAACAGTACCCGCTGGAAAAGATGCGAATAATGCATCAATTGGATGAGTTTTTTCATCAAGATTTCCTGTGACTTTTGAAATCATATGCATCACATGTGAGAACTTTCCAATTTCCATAAGGACAGGCACCCGGACAGATCCGTAGCTCGCTACACGTCCGACATCATTTCTTGCTAAATCAACTAACATATAATGCTCAGCTCGCTCTTTTTCATCTTGTAAGAGATCTTCTGCAAGAGCATGATCTTCTTCCTTTGAATTCCCACGTTTTCGCGTTCCAGCAATTGGATGGATTTCGATATGTCCATCTTGTATCTGTACTAACCGTTCAGGCGAACTACCAACAATTTCAACTTCATTTATTTTTAAATAAAATAGGTAAGGCGAAGGATTAATCATCCGTAATACTCGATATAGCTCCAACCCACTTACCGAAATGTCAATTTCAAACCGTTGTGAAAGTACAGCCTGAAATACGTCTCCAGAACGAATGTAATCTTTAATTTGTTCAACATGTTCTAAAAATGCACTTTTTTCGTAATTTGATCTGACATTACCAAACGATACTTCTTCCTCAAGAGGCGGCTGATAAAGCTTTGAAGGAATGTTAGTTTCTGAAACTTTCTTTATAATTAATTCAATCTTTTTGTTGGTCTCGCGAAAAATCTCTTTTAACCGCTCCTCATTTTCATCACCAGTAATATTAACGTGATGGATGACAAATAGCTCTTTTTTATGGTGATCATAAGCTAAAATAGTCTCACAGAAAACAAAGTGCATTTTTTCATGCTCAGCAATGTCATCACTGCATAAAACTGGCTCCATTACTTCCACCGCATCATACGTAATCGCACCAACAGCGCCACCACGAAACGGGATTGGTAGTTCCACTTCCTTGACTTGCAAAAAAGAAATCGCCTTTTGAAATGCCTCTTTAAAGCTTTCAAAAGTAAAGAGCACGTCTTTCTTTGAATTAAGAAAGCAGTATTGGTTTTTCTTTTCTATTAAGTAAAACTTTGGTTTTAAACCGATAAAAGAAAATCTCGACCACGGTGACTGTTCATCTTTGCTTTCTAGCAAAAATACAGCCTCTTGTTCAAGTTGCTGAAAAATTTGAATCGGTGTCAATGTATCAGCAAAAAAATGGGAAGTAAAAGGGATTGTTTTAAATTCTTTAGCAGCTTCTAAAAATTGCGTTATTGATAAATTTTTCATTATGCTCACCTCATTATTAGGGTGAAGAAAACGAAAAATGAAATTTGAGGTTGAGTTTGTTAGACTAATAAAAGTCATCACAAAATGGGGTAGTTTTTTAAACGAAGTTCTTCTTCGGCATCTGCCTTGGCTTTTTTATCCTTTACATCATTGCTACTATAGGATAAAAAAGAGGCTGTCCCCCAAAAGCAAAGCATCAGTCACGTCGGCTACTAAAGATAGATTGTGTACAAACATACACTTCTATATAAAGTAGCACGTCGAGGTGCTCTGACACTATGGGGACAGCCTCATACTTAATAAACTATACCTCTGCTCAGCTCATCTCAACTTTTCTCATTCTCTTCTCATCTCAACTAAATTAACTAATCTAAAAATTCTAAACTCTACTCTTAAACGTCATATTACACTTCTTGATGCCGTTCTGTCAACCTTAAATCCGGTCTTAAAGAAACAGCCTCTTCTAAGTAGATGTGTTTAATATTTTCCTGTGGTACCTCTGTATTAACAGTAAGCATAACTCTAATACACATTGGTAGGCTATTTGGTACCGGAATTTCTTGCGAACAGATAACAGGTACATATTTCCAATCATTGAAAGAACGTAATGCCTTTGCTGGGAAAGTTGCGTTTAAATCTTCAGTAACAGTCATCAATATATGAGCAACCATAGTTGGATCAATGTTATTGTTTTTTACAACTTCCATTAAAAGGCGTTCCGTTGAAAGAATGATCTCTTTCTCTTCATTTTTCTTAACAGTAATGGCACCGCGTATTCCTCTAACCATGATTTCCCTCCCGCTTCTTTTTAGAAATCGCTTAATAAATCTCTTAATCGCTCTTCTGAAACGGAAACGACTTCTGCTTTTCCAATCTCACTTAATAAGACCATCCGAATAATACCTTCTTCTGACTTTTTATCCTTTTTCATTACTTCAATCAGCTCTTCAACAACTAAATTAGAAGGTAACGTGACATGATAATTATATTTCTTAAACCAGTCAATCATGCTTGGCACATCTAAATCGTTTTTAAAGTGATCTTCACTAACTATTAAGGCAAACACCATCCCAATAACAACTGCTTCACCGTGAGTAATTTTACCGTATCCTAGCTTGGTTTCGATAGCATGTGCTAATGTATGACCAAAGTTTAAAAAAGCCCGGATGCCCTTTTCAGTTTCATCTTCTTCAACAACTGCTTTTTTCACTGAAATGGATCTGATTAATAGCTGTTCTGCCAATGCACCTTTAATTTGTGAAAAACGACTAATGTTCTCCTTTAGCCAATTTAAGAAGTCCTTATCCCAAATAAACCCGTGTTTTAAAACTTCAGCGAAACCTGAGCGCCATTCTTGTTCCGATAATGATTGTAATGTCATCGTGTCGTAAATAACCGCTTCGGGTTGATAAAAGGTTCCAATCATATTTTTACCTAATGGATGGTTTATCGCAACCTTCCCTCCAACGCTACTATCATGAGCTAGCAGTGTTGTTGGGACTTGAACAAAAGGAATTCCTCTCATATACGTTGCAGCCACAAAACCAGCTAGATCTCCGACAACACCACCCCCAAGTGCGATAATAAGTGAACGGCGATCGAGCCCCTTTTCTAGAGCAAAACCTTGAATATCATAAAACATTTGGAACGATTTAGAAGCTTCACCACTAGGAAAGATATATTCATATACCTTGTTATAATTCGTAAGTGCGCTTTTCAGATCTGATAAATAAAATGGCGCTACTTTGTCATCAGTAATAATCAATATAGACGTAATCGGCTCTTTTAAGTAAGTGCATAAAAGCTTCCCAAGATCAAAGCGAATGTTCTCGCCAATGAAGAGCGGATATTGCTTAGTACTAGTCTTTATTAATATTGTTTCCATTAGAAGTTTCTCACCCGCTCGCTATAGCGTTGGATATTGCCAGCAATTTCATCAATAAAGTCACTACCAAATTTGTCTAAGAGCGCTACAGCTACTTCCCATGCTACGCAAGCTTCAGCAACAATTGCGGCTGCAGGTACTGCACAACTGTCTGATCGTTCAATGCTAGCTTCAAAAACTTCTTTTGTATCAATATCAATACTTTGTAACGGTTTGTAAAGAGTTGGAATTGGCTTCATAACACCGCGAACAACGATCGGCATACCATTTGTCATCCCACCTTCAAAACCGCCCATATTGTTCGTTTTACGTGTATAACCATCTTTTTCGTTCCAGATAATTTCATCATGAACCTGGCTTCCAGGTTTACTAGCAGCCTCAAAACCAATTCCTACTTCGACTCCCTTAAAGGCGTTAATCCCCATCATAGCACCTGCAATTTTAGCATCTAACTTTTTATCGTATTGAACATAGCTACCTAAACCAGCTGGTACTCCTTCAATAACAACTTCGACAATGCCGCCGATTGAATCACCATCTTTTTTTGCTTCATCTATCGCTGACATCATCTTCTTTTCAGCATCACGATCAAGACACCTTACAGGTGAATTCTCCGACTTCTCTTGGAGCTCCTCGATAGAGTTATAAGAAATATTTCCTGCCTTTACACCACCAATTTCTAAAACGTGACTCCCAACCTTAATTCCGAACGTTGACAAGATTTTTTTTGCAACTGCACCGGCAGCGACACGGACAGTTGTTTCTCTTGCCGAAGACCTTTCTAGTACATTGCGCATATCACGATGATTGTATTTCATTGCGCCAACTAAATCTGCGTGACCAGGACGAGGACGGGTTATTTTACGTTTGATCTCTTCTTCTGTCATTGACTCTTCTAAAGGTTCAATACCCATAATCTGTGTCCAATGCTTCCAGTCATCATTTTCAACAATTAATGTTATCGGCGCACCAGTTGTTTTGCCATGTCTAACACCGCTTGTAATTCTAACTAAGTCTTTTTCAATTTGCATTCTTCTGCCGCGACCGTGGCCTTTTTGACGCCTAGCTAAATCTACATTGATATCTGCTGTTTCTAAAGTTAAGTGGGCAGGAACGCCTTCTATAATTGTCGTTAATTGTGGTCCATGGGACTCACCTGCAGTTAAATATCTCATATTATGGTTCCTCCTAATTTTCTTTAGCGCTTTTATGTGCTAAATTATAACATGCTTTTCTACTTTTGTCTTACTTTTACAAAAACTTTTTTTCTACATTTTATGTATCAGTTTATATGGAAAAAGTTTTGAGTGTTGGTAGTTGATGAGGCTGTCCAAAAACAAAGTATTAGACAGCCTCATCAACTTAAGATCAACCTTCAAAACTCAACTATTAACCATTTTTTTTATAAAAGAATGTATCTTCTGTATCAAGTCCATAAACGCTTGGATTGAAGATTTGCTCAGTACTGCCTACAAACAAAATCCCATCCTTACGCAATGCCTTACTAAATTTATGATATAATTCATGTTTAGCTTCTTCCGTAAAATAAATCATTACATTTCGACAAACGATTAAATCAAAGTTAATATCAAACCGATCCGCTAATAAATTTCCTTGTTTAAAGGAAATCATCTTCTTCAAATCTTCCTTTATCCGATAACCCATACCATCATTAATAAAATATTTTTCAAACATATCGTTTGGTACATCTTTAATGGAACGATCAGTATAAATACCAGCCTTCGCCCTTTCCAAAATAGCACGATCTAAATCAGTTGCTAAAATTGAAAAACTACCTGGCGGTGCTAACTTTGACATAATCATCGCCAAAGTGTAAGGTTCCTCTCCTGTAGAGCAAGCAGCACTCCAAACTTTCAGTCTTTTATTCGATTGCAACAAACTAGGCAAGATTTTTTTTTCTAAAACTTCCCAACGTTTCGGATTGCGATAAAACTCTGAAACATTAATTGTCATTCTTTCTAAAAACTCATCAAAAAGTTCTTGGCTTTTTATCATTGATTGATAATAACTAGTAAAGTCTTTAAAACCACGTTTATCCCTTAAGGAAGTTAATCTCCGCTTCATTTGTGCTTCTTTATATAAACCTAAGTCAATCGCTGTCTTATTTTTAACACTCTGAATAAATCCTTGATAATCATCCATTTTATTTTCTCCTCTTGAAAACCTACCACGCTGGATTTCTTTGTTAATAGTTTTTCCTTTAGATCATATTTTACTATACCTAGTCACACGATACTAGAGACAATTAATTTTCCAATGGCATGATAGCTTCCATCAAAAAAAGACTAAGCTTTCGCCTAGTCTTAAATATTTCGATGTGTCCCTGAGATCTTACTTATTTAAACCCAAGAGCTAATTGTTTTTTCGTAATTATTTAGCTCTTCTTCCTTGAAGAAAATTCCTATTTCACGAGACGCACTTTCAGGTGAATCAGAACCATGGATAACATTCATGCTTAGTTTAGCTGCAAAATCGCCACGGATTGTTCCAGGTAGAGAGTCTTTAGGGTTTGTTGCTCCCATCATTTGACGGGCAATACTAATGACATTTTCCCCTTCCCATACCATTGCAAATACAGGTCCTGATGTAATAAAGCTCACGAGTTCTCCAAAAAACGGACGTTCTTTGTGCTCTGCGTAATGTGTCTCTGCCATTTCTTTTGTAACCGTTAACAATTTTGCCCCTACTAATTGAAAACCTTTTCTTTCAAATCTAGAAACAATTTCCCCTATTAAGTTCCTTTGAACACCATCAGGTTTTACCATTAAATATGTTCTTTCCATAATAAAAAACCTCGCTCTCTATGTATTTTATGTAAACGTTATTTGGATTAGTCTAGTAACTAGACCAACATTGAGAATTATAACAAATATTCAAAACTTATTCAATATTTACGAAAATAGTTAATTGTATTATTAACGTAAAAACGTTGAAAAGACCCCACCTAAGCTTACCTAGGTTTCGTCAACACTTGTGTTTCCCAGTTTAAATAAGAAAAAAAACAAATACTTTAAAGTATTTGCCTAAAACTTATATTTTAATATTTTCTTGTCCCAATATATTTTGCAATTTGATAATATGACTCTTTCGCCGGTATATCGGGAAGCTTTTCTAGTTCCTTAAACGCTTTATTTAAATAGCGATCACTAATTGCAAAAGAATGGTCAATACCACCAGTTGCTTTAATCGCTTCAATGATTTCACTCATAAGCTGCTTATCAGAGCTTTCACTATTTATCATACTGACTATATCATGACGTAATTTTTCATTACGACTCATACTATATAAAGCTGGTAAAGTTACATTACCTTGATGTAAGTCACTACCTGCTGGTTTTCCAAGCTCTTTTTCTGTGGCGATAAAATCTAAGATATCATCGGTAATTTGAAAGGCCATGCCGACATTGTATCCATAGCGATACAAGCTTAATTGAACATCTCTCGGAGCATCAGCAGCTAGTCCACCTAACCTACAACTAACAGCGATGAGTAGCGCGGTTTTACGCTTTATCCTTCGCAAATACATTCTGAAATTTTGGTTCCAGTTATATTGATCGCGAATTTGCTCTACTTCCCCAATACACATTTCGACCATAGCATCTGATAGAATTTGGTGAACTTCCGGTTTTTCACAGTTAGTTGCCATTTCGATCGCTCTAGCAAAAATATAATCACCTGTATACATAGCAACACGATTATCCCACTTTGACTTAATCGTTTTCTTTCCTCTACGTAAATCAGCATCATCAATGACATCATCGTGTACAAGTGAAGCCATATGAATAAGTTCTAACGGTACGGCGACTTGCTTAATCTTTTCGATATCGTAGTCACCAAATTTGGCAGCGAGCAAAACAAATACAGGTCTTATTCGCTTACCACCAGCCTTCAGTAAATGGGCCGAGGCTTTCTTCAATATCGGATGCTTAGCATCAATTGTCGCCTCTAATTCTTTTTCTATTTTTGCTATGTCTGAGCGTAAATGCCAATATATATCTGTTAACTTCATGCTTTCCACCTTAAATTAAATGGAATGACAGTGATCCAATGCACTCCATAATGATATTTTGTTAACTTTCTTAAGCAACCCTAATTCTGTTGCTTTATCATAAAAAAGATAAAGCCCCTCAATATGTTTGTCCGTTAAGTCATGGTTCAAACCTTGAAAATAATTTTCCCAATATGTTTTTGAACCATTGAGGTCTTTCCTGATTGAGGATATCATTTCTGAATAATTGTTTTCAAGACATTTATTCTTACTTGTCATAAATCCATCATACAATATACTGATGTTCTCATTTTCTCTTTCTAATATCTCATTTCGAACTGCTAATACAGCAAATGTCATTGGTAATTTGGTATGTTCATACCAAATTTGCCCTAAATCATAACGATGGATATTAGGTGACAATCCCCATAATGTTACAATTGCATCATCACCAATTAACAAACAAGCTTCATGGTTCTTTAACATTTCATTAAAATCAGGCTTCATAATCGTATAACTAACATCCATCTGATAAAAAGATTGCAATATTATCTTCAATAAATTTACAGATGTAGCTGAACTTGATGTTAATGCTACATTTTTTCCGTCCAATTGGGTTATTGGTACCTTAGAGAAAAGAAAAATAGATCCTACACTTTTGGGTGCAGATACAGACAAATTTGGTAAAAGAGTATACTGATCTACATGTTCACCGTAAGAAAACGAAGATATACCTCCAACATCAATCATTCCTTTTGACATTGCTTCATTTAACTGTGAAGGAATTTGAGGTATGAACATACAGCCAAGACGATTCAAATAATCACGATCTAAATAGTAATAAAGTGGTAGCATATTCGTGTAAGAGATTTCGCCTACAACTAAACTCATGAATGATCCCCCCAGCGGGTGAAGAGTTGATGATCAACACCAATATTATCAAGTACTTTCCCAACAACAAAATTTATTAAGTCTTCCATCGTTTTAGGAAGTTGGTAAAAACCAGGCATGGCTGGAATGATCTTACCGCCTACTTTAGAAACCTTTAACATATTTTCTAAGTGAATTTGATTAAAGGGAGTTTCTCTTGGAACGAGAATAAGCTTCCTACCTTCTTTTAGCATTACATCTGCTGTCCGCTCTAGTAAGTTCCCTGAAGCGCCATTAGCGATACCTGATAACGTTCCCATTGAACAAGGTACAATCACCATTCCCTCATTCCGGTAAGAGCCACTAGCAATTGGTGCTGTAAAATCTCGTAACGTATGATAATGTAACTTTCCAATCGTATGAGGAAATAGTTCTTGAATAAGCTTTTCACGGTCACTCGTCTCAAATAAAAGTTCCTCTTTAAAAACCTGCCACCCTGCTTCAGTAACAATTAAATGCACTTTATAATCAGCCTTTAATAGTTCTTGAACGAGTCTCACACCATAGATAGCTCCACTTGCGCCAGTAATTCCGACAGTGAAAATCTTCTCTTTTGGCATCATAGCATTAAATCTCCAATCGTGAAGACTAGCATTACCATACTTAAAATACCATTCATCGTAAAGAAAGCTACATTTACTTTTGAAAGATCATCAGGTTTCACCAATGAATGCTCATAAATCATGATTACTCCAGAAATCAGAACTCCTATTAAATAAATCCACCCGAGTGGTGTGATAAAGAATAAACTAATGAATGCGATAAAACTTAAAATATGAATGCACTTTGCTATTATTAGAGCCTTTGGAGTACCGAAGTAACTCGGAATCGAGTATAACTTAACACTTTTGTCATAGTCAGCATCTTGAGTCGCATAAATGATATCAAAACCAGCGATCCATAGGGCCACACCAAGAAACAACACAAATGCTGCTGCCGTTAATGTACCAGTAGCACCAACCCAACCGCCTAACGGCGCAATCCCGATTGTTACCCCTAAAACTAAATGGCAAGCCCATGTGAAGCGTTTAGTGTACGAATAAATCACTAAGAAAAATACTGCTAATGGTAATAAATAAACTGCTAGCATATTAAGCTGGTATGCTGAATAAAAAAGTAGTGCAAAAGAAACAATAATAAAAATGGTTGATTCAAAATTCGAGATCAATCCCGCCGGAATGGCTCGATCCTTTGTCCTTGGGTTTTCTTTGTCAATTTTAGCATCAATCACGCGATTTAAGGCCATGGCAGCACTTCTAGCCCCTACCATAGCCAATGTGATCCAAACCCAATCTGAAGCAGTTGGCCACGTGCCGTTAATTAATAAACTTCCTAACACAGCTCCTAGGAATGCAAATGGCAAAGCAAATATTGTATGTTCGAATTTTATCATTTCAAGGATTATTTTTATTTTTCTAATCACAGTTCGCTCTCCAGTCTCCCTCGTTATTTCACTCCAAGATGCATGGCAGCAACTCCGCCTGAATAAGATTTGATCTGTAAATCTTTAAATCCTGCTTCAATAAACATCTCTGCTAGTTTTTCTTTATTAGGAAATGACATTGTCGACTCTTGAAGCCATGAATATTCTTCATAACTCTTGGCAAATAATTTACCAAATAGAGGCATTACATGTCTAAAGTAAAAATTGTAAAGTTGTTTAAAACCAATAGTCGTTGGTTGCGATGTTTCCAAGCAAACTACTTTCCCCCCAGGTTTTAAAACCCGATTCATCTCTTTTAACACTTGCATATAATCTGGAACATTTCTTAAACCAAACCCAATTGTAACGAAATCAAACTCATTATCGCCAAAAGGTAGTTCCATAGCATTTCCATGAATAAGTTCAATTTGAGGGATATTACGGACTTTCTCCTGGCCGATTGAAAGCATGTTTTTACTAAAATCTAGGCCATATACTTTGCCCTCATTACCTACCGCTTGTCCTAAAGCTATTGTCCAATCTGCAGTTCCACAACAAACATCAAGGGCTCTATTCCCTTTTTGAACATTCATCCGCTTCATTGTATCTTTACGCCAAGCAATATGGCGTTGGAAGCTAATAATCGAATTCATCTTATCGTATTTTTCATAAATCGTCTCAAAAACTTGATGAACTTTTTGCTCTTTTGATTGTGCCATTTTTTAACCTTCTTCCGCAACTTCTTCTTTTAGTAGATCAGCATTCATTAGCATTTCATCAATTCTGACCATAATAAACGAGCTTAAGGGCGAAGCTTGCCTACATAAAGAATGTAACTGACTTTTTGAAAGGAAAATATATTTGTCGCACATCTCTATGCTATGTTTTAAACGGGCATCTCCGTGTAACTTTGAATTAATAGAACTGTTGTCTTTAACAATCGTCTCAATTAACAATCCATCATGACCTTGCAATAAAGCTTCTCTTTCAGTAATTAATCTCTTGAAAAAGAAAAACTCACTTACGATTGCTTTCCAATTTGGTAATTTAAAGTGCTCAGCTATTTTCTGAATTAAGGATGAATCAATTATTTTAATATGTGCAATCGATTGTGATATGCTTTGGGTATCTTTATAAAAACTCATTTTTGATTCGTTAATTTCTTGAATTGAATTCGCTAGCAGGCGAATCATTGTTATATCATTTATTTTGGCTAACAAAAAGTAGTAGAGGCTACTATAGTAATCACCTGCTAAGACCTTTAGCTGTCTTTCTTTTTTAACTCTTTCTGAACTAACGTTTGAGACCGAAACCTTTTGATGAGTGTCTAATGCCGCTTGGACTAAGAGGGTAGTAATTACATATTCATCTAACTTTTGCTTAGCAAGCTTCTTTTCTTCAAGCATTGA
Organism: Anaerobacillus sp.; assembly: GCF_046314235.1. Lineage (NCBI taxonomy): Bacteria > Bacillati > Bacillota > Bacilli > Caryophanales > Bacillaceae > Anaerobacillus > Anaerobacillus sp. Next base: position 75,913 of record NZ_JBKBWN010000011.1, on the reverse strand, counting down.
ATAGAGAAGATATAACATATCTTCATCTAAAACAGGCGCTTCTAAAAATTTTGTAATGTATGGATGCTTAATTCTTTCGTAAAAACGATATTTTATTTGTTTTATTTCCTCGTTTATATAATTAATTAAAATCATCTTAAGTCCCCCAGAAACCAAAACAATTTTCCCCTAAGTAAAATATAATTATGGTTTAATTTTATTCGTACCATAATAAGCGAAACCAATTTTGTAACACAATAAGAAATTTGTTAAAAGTATAACCTTATCATTTATAAAAAAGAACATAACTAGTATAACATAATTTTAAAACAAGGAAAAAGCCTGATATACAATTAGCAAAACTTGGGCTTTACGTGATTCATTTAGTTTTTCAAATAGTTTATGCATAAGAAAATTTTCAAACACTCATAAAGTGAGTGAATTGCTATATTGTTCTAATTGTAGTTGCGAATGGTTTCTACGCAACAACATTTAGAACAATATAGCGAAAGTAATGAATTATGAAATTCATTAAAGTATAAAAAAAGCAGGGTACGTCCTGCTTTTTTAACTATCAGTCTCAACCTCGCCGTGTTTCGTTTGAATAATTGCTTTACCACGTATTTTTACCGCGGAAGTATGTTCTGTGAATTGGGCAATCATCACTTCCCCTTTATCAAGTTTCTCCGAATGATGAAAGCGTGTATCCGAACCTCTTGTTAAACCGATAACATTGACGCCATTTTCCTTTGCCTTAATAACTATGAAATCATCGTTACTTGCCATCATGATACCTCCCCTATGAAAACGCTATAATTATCTCTTCTTTACTATTACCTAAGTATAAATGATTGTCAATAAGGTACAACTACATGATCATTATGTATGCTACGTAAACACCAATTAGTATGATTACTATCGGAATAATCCAACTTAATAGTTGTGTTCTCGAATTATTTCTCATATAAATCACCTCTAGTAGTAACATATCCACTTCTGTATATAAAAATGTAAAAATGAACGGTAACTAACAGTGTCATTAGTAGAGATTATTTAATATTTATTAAAGACAAGACTTCTGCTCTTGCAGCTGGATTATTTGCAAAAGCACCACGAACAGCAGAGGTAATCGTTGATGAACCTGGTTTTTTCACGCCACGCATTGTCATACACATATGTTCTGCTTCTACGACAACAATAACTCCAAGTGGTTGCAAAGTTTCAACCATAGCTTCTGCAATAGTTGAAGTGATCCGTTCTTGTAGTTGCGGGCGTTTAGCCACCGCTTCAACCGCTCTTGCCAATTTGCTCAGACCGGTAACTTTCCCTCCTTTAGGGATATAGCCGACATGAGCCTTTCCGAAAAATGGCACTAAGTGATGTTCACACATTGAATAAAAAGGGATATCTTTAACAAGAACCAATTCTTCATGGTCTTCACTAAAAACTGTAGCAAAATGTTCTTTAGGATCTTGGTGTAAACCTTGAAATACTTCCTCATACATTTTTGCTACTCGTTTGGGCGTATCTAATAAGCCTTCCCGACTAGGATCTTCCCCTATCGCTTCTAATATCATTTTAACCGCTTCTTCAATTTTTTCATGATCAAATTTATTCAAACGAGTATCCTCCATTCATAATCATTAACTTTGTAGTAAAAATCATAGCATAGCAAACATTACAAGCGCAAATGCGAAACTCAAATCTCCTAGGTACATCTCATATAAACAAACTTTCTTTTAGTAGGATAACCACTTTCCAAATATTCACTAAGCAAACACGAAAACATGAAAATCCTGAAAAAAAAGAAGAGATGTTTTCACATCTCTTCTTGCCCTATATGTATGAGATTATTTTACAGCATCTTTAAGGGCTTTACCAGGTTTAAACGCTGGAACTTTACTAGCAGCGATTTCAATTTCTTCACCAGTTTGTGGGTTACGTCCTTTACGAGCAGCACGTTCACGTACCTCGAAGTTACCAAATCCGATTAATTGTACTTTATCCCCACTTTGAAGAGAGTCAGTAATTGCTTCGAATACAGCATCAACTGCACTTGTTGCGTCCTTCTTAGAAAGACTTGATTTCTCAGCAACTGCATTAACTAATTCTGTTTTGTTCATGGAATTCACCTCCTCCCAAAATTTCACGTTATTCAATTACTTGCACATTTTTACAAATTTTATACTTGTTTTATGAAATTACTTGAATAACAAGACTTATATTAAACGATCATCAGCAATAATTCAATATCTTTTTAAACAATTCATTACAATTTAAGACTTTTTTCCCTAAAAATTCTTCATTTAGCAAAACAATTTATAACAGTTTAGGGAATTCTATCATACCTCAATAACATAAGCAAACATTATCTAGTCGTTAGCATATATCCAATGAAAAGTCGCTGAATTTCCTTTCTCTTCGCTGTAAAACTCTAACTAATTTTAGGGGCTCGTTTAAGGAAATCCAGCGACATCTATTTGAAATTTGTTTTGTTCTGTATATGCTTAAAACGTTTTTTTATACAAAAAGACTCTCCTAAGTAGCAAGGAGAGTCTCACAATTTAATGATCGTTATTTACTATAAAATGATGGCGATTAAGCCTCCTGATCCCTCGTTAATAATTCTTTCGAGTGTTTCTTTCAACTTATATCTAGCATTTTCTGGCATTAACGATAATTTCGCTTGAATTCCTTCACGAACAATCGAATTTAATGACCGTCCGAAAATGTCTGAATTCCATATTGACAATGGGTTATCTTCGAAGTCCTGCATTAAATATCTGACAAGCTCTTCACTTTGCTTTTCAGTACCAATGATCGGTGCAAACTCCGATTCTACATCAACTTTAATCATGTGAATTGATGGTGCAACAGCTTTCAAACGGACTCCGAACCTAGAACCTTGACGAATAATTTCTGGCTCATCTAAGCTCATATCACTAATTGTTGGTGCTGCTATACCATAACCTGTTTGCTTAACCATCTTCAGAGCATCGGCTACATGATCATACTCTGCTTTAGCATGGGCAAAATCTTGCATAAGCTGCAGTAAGTGGTCTTTCCCTCTAATTTCAACCCCGACTACTTCTTTTAGGATTTGATCATATAAATCATCCGGAGCATATAGGTCAATTTCTGCTACACCTAATCCCATTTCAATACCAGCTAAACTAGCATGATCAATGAACTCAAATTCCCCGAACAAACCTACGACACGGTCTACATCGCGTAGTCTTTTGATATCCTTTACGGTATCACGAACTGATTCTTCGTAGCTTTGACGTAACCAGTGTTCTTCTTTCAATACCATTACCCAGCTAGGAAGATTGACATTGACTTCATGGACTGGGAATTCGAATAATACTTCTCGTAGGACACTATTAATATCTTGTTCATTCATACTTTCAACACTCAATGCTAGAACTGGAACATCGTGCTTTTCCATTAGTTCTTGTCTCATTGCTTCAGTATCGGGATGTTGAGGACGAACCGTATTAATAATGACGATAAAAGGTTTGCCAACTTCTTTTAGCTCATTAATTACTCGCTCCTCAGATTCGATATAATTAGCGCGCGGAATATCACCGATTGAACCATCTGTTGTGATGACAACTCCTAATGTTGAGTGTTCCTGAATAACTTTTCTAGTTCCAATTTCAGCAGCTTCTTGGAATGGTATTGGCTCTTCATACCAAGGAGTACTAATCATTCGAGGTCCATTTTCATCTTCATAGCCAGTTGCACCTGGAACTGTATAGCCCACACAATCAACTAATCGGATGTTAACTTCTAGACCTTCTGAAACATGGATTTTTGCAGCGTTATTAGGTACAAATTTCGGTTCTGTTGTCATAATTTGCTTACCAGCTGCACTTTGAGGCAATTCATCTTTGGCTCTTGCTTTTTCAGACTCATTCTCAATGTTTGGAATGACCACAAGTTCCATAAACTTTTTAATAAAAGTCGACTTACCTGTTCTAACGGAGCCCACCACTCCTAAATAAATATCGCCACCCGTTCTTTCAGCGATATCTTTAAAGATATCAACTTTTTCCACGTGATCCCCTCCCGAATCAATTGTTTAAATTATTTCATCCACGACTAGTAAAATAATTACTAAATCTAGTAGTACAAAGATTAATCGTGGAAGCTTCCAATTGCCATTGTTCTAATCTCGGACATTATATACTTATGATGTTGTCCAACAAATATGACACTAGTTTCCAAAAAGTTTATATTTTAAGTTTTTATTTGGTAACTTTTTTATGCTCTAATCATCACCTACTCACCCCAAAAAAGTCATTGCAATAAGGAATGTTAAAGGTGTAATAGCAGTCAAGCTACGGCATACACACCCCAACACTCTCTTGTTACTAGATGGTTCTTCATAACTTTCGTAGTTTTCGGCTTTATGTATTAACACTAGCTGAACACAAAAAAGCCCCTTCCTTTTTGTATGTATATGTGGAAAGAGACTTAATATAACTATGAAATTAATTATTCTTTTTAATTTTCTGTAAAAATTACCTCGCCATCTCTAACGGTATAGGGAACGGAATAGGCAGGAACAAATGGAAAGTTTTCGATGAGGATTTCCCTAACATCATCTCCATCTGTAAAATCATGTTCAAACTTATTTAAAGCATAGTTGAGATCAATCGTGTAATCAACGATGACTTGTCCATTTCCATCGATATAAAGCGGTAAGCGATGATCAGGATGAAACGGACTTTTCACAGTAGGAGACTCCTTCAACTTAAGTTTCTCATGATCTAGTAGAAACACTCCTGTTGCAACTACTTCCTGCACAGGGGCAAAACGATTTTTACGACGATAATCATTTACTTTTCTTTGAAATTCTTGTATTCCCTTCGTCATCGTCAAGTCAATAAGCTTTACTTGTGGATCTTCTTCTACCTTTACTAACACATACTGGTATACACCGCCATTTTCAAATGAGTTTCCTGGCGGTTGCTGCATATATTTTGGGACTAGTTTTTGAAAATTGATTAAATTTTGTTGAAAAATATTGGTTTCTGTTTCTCTATGATGAACTGGCAATGCTTGATTCTCAATGCGGTACTGAACAACAGCCTGTTGAACCGATAGTATTTGATCTTGGTACGGCACTTGATTTTCTACCCTTTGTTCATCAGGATAAAGACAGCCTGTCAGTATAAAAAGAATGAACGTTAGTAGTAATAACTTCTTCAATGCAATCAACCTCGATTATCCTATATTTATACAGTAGGGACGTTTATTACAAGTAAAAAAATAATAATACCAGCAAAAATAATACTTATAAACGTAATTCCTAGTATTATTTTTTGAATAATTCCAGTTAATTTTTTTCTTGCAAAAACCGTACCAAATACAGCAAAAAACATTAAGCCCATTGCGATAAACGATAGCCACATTTTAATTAAACCTTCAGTCATATTTTATCCTCCATTTATCTCATTGTCATATAATATCTTAAAGATAATTGCCGGATTATTATAGCATAAATTAAAGTCTATTAGAATTAATAACTCTTTCACACTACTTATATTGAAATCATTGTACTAATGTGAGCTTAAGGAGTCGTTCGATAATTTTCACAGAGAACACAAATGGTGGTGAAAAAAAATTGCTCCTTCAATGAGTTGTCGCTGTCTTCCCTTTCTCTTCGCTGTATAACTCTAATGAATTTTAGAGGCTCGTTCAAGGAAATCCAGCGACATCTTATAGAAGTTACTCTTAATGTAATTATAAATTGGCGATAATAGTGAATCATTGCTCAAATACCTTATATCATAAAAAAAGATGATTGCACAAATTGGGCAACCATCTAGTACGTATAAACTAGCAACAATGCGGCAAAGATTTCTATAAACTAACAAAAGAAGGGGCGTTTCTAATGTTAGCTAGCTAAATACTATCTCCTAAAAAGAGCCCTTGTTAATGTTGGTACCGTAACAGTATATGCAGAAGTTAATTAAAGCGTAGATAACACTAGCCTAATAAAGGATTATTTTTTCCCAAACATTTTAGCAAGAGATGCGAAATCTAGTGGGAGGTTGTTGTTTACGATCGTATTTACAAGCTCATCCTCTTTTTCTTTTGAGACAGGTTTATTAGCTAAATTAGCTACTTGTTGAATTAAGTTACGTACTGTCTGCTCATCTTTAAAATTAGCACCGCTAACAGAATTAGCTAAGTTAAATATGTCTTGTTGTTTTACATTCGTTTTCTTTTCTAGATTATCAAAGAAATTGTTTCTTTCCACAATGACGTCCTCCCTAAAAGTAAGTTTTCAACATATCATATGCTAAAGGAGGACTATTGTGAAAAATAACGAAAAGATAATTTGGAATTATCCAGCTTGCTTTTTTAGGGCTTACAAACTTAAATCTTCAACCTCATGAGTTTTAACACGACCCATTAGTTCATCAACCGCCACTTGGGGTTGTTTGTTATTAAATAACACATCGTACAAGACAGAAGTAATTGGCATTTCAATACTTTCGCGAATCGCTAATTGATAGGCAGCTTTTGTTGTTCTTACACCCTCAACAGCCATCCCCATACCCGTTAGTACCTCGTCTAACGATTTGCCTTGTGCAAGTAAATTACCAGCCCGCCAATTACGGCTATGAACACTTGTGCATGTTACAATTAAATCACCTAAACCTGAAAGACCAGCAAACGTTAGCGGATTAGCACCTAACTTAATCCCAAGTCGAGCAATTTCAGCTAATCCTCTAGTCATAAGAGCCGCCTTAGCATTATCGCCAAATCCTAAGCCACTAGTTAAGCCCGCTCCAAGAGCAATGATATTTTTCAAGGCTCCTCCAAGTTCGACACCAATTAAATCTGGATTTGTATACACTCGAAAATGCATATTCATAAATAAATCTTGGACATACTCTGCTTCTTCGAGTAGTAAAGATGAACTAGTCACAGTAGTTGGTTGGCGCAAACTTACTTCCTCAGCATGGCTTGGACCAGATAAAACAACTACAGATTTGCGTAATTGTTCTGGAATTTCCTCTTCAATCATTTCTGATATACGTTTTAAACTGTCCGGTTCAATTCCTTTACTTGCATGAATAAAGGTAACTTTTGTTTTTAAAAGGAGCCTAACTTCCCTAAGAACTTCTCGGAACGCATTTGTAGGCACAACAAGCAAAATCGCTTCGACACCACTTAATGCTGCTTCTAGATTTGTAAAACCGATCACATTTTCCGGTAAAGTTACACCCGGTAGAAATCTCTCATTTGTATGTTTCTCATTAATTTCTTCGATCTGCTCTTCTTCTCGTCCCCAAATTCGGACTTGATGGTTATTATCCGACAAGACAATACTTAAAGCACTTCCCCAACTTCCTGCACCTAATACAGCAATATTAGCCATTTTTCCATCCTCCTTGGTTTCACTTTTTGCCAATTTTATTTTCGTTTCCTTTTATGAGCCTTGATATATTGGCTCGATGACGCCAACATGATAAAATCGTCACTACAATTAATAAATATGTATATTCAATCGGATAGACGAAATAATCGTGAAAAACAATCATAAACAAGGTTGTTAACAGCAAAAACAATAATGAACCCAGTGAAACAAAACGTGTTATGACAATGCTAATAATTGCAATAATTCCCGCATATAAAGCTGGCCAGAAGACAAGAGTTGCAAGGACACCAATTGTTGTTGCAACTCCTTTACCACCCTTAAAACGTAAAAATACAGGCCAATTATGACCAACGATAGCAGCAAGCCCTGCAGCAGCTGGAACAAGTCCATCGCCAACCAAATACAACGCTAATAAAACGGCAACGATCCCCTTTAATGCATCCAACAATAAAACCGCTATCGCTGGGCCAATCCCTAAAACTCGAAGGGTGTTTGTTGCCCCGGCATTTCCACTTCCATGTTCACGAATATCTACCTTTTTAATTTTTTTCCCAAATACATAACTAAAGCTAATAGATCCGAGTAGATACCCAACTATGATCGAGATAATTATTTCCATTTTCCCTCTCCCCTATGTTTACTTTTGTTCATACGTTATTTTAGGAGAAACATTTTAATCGTTCTTTTTCCTTGGGATTATTTTTATTGGTGTTCCTTTAAACTCAAATGTCGCACGAATACGATTTTCCAAAAAGCGTTCATACGAAAAATGTAACAATTCTGGTTCATTAACAAAGATGACAAACGTTGGTGGTTTAATTGCCACTTGAGTTGCATAATTGATTCTTAATCGCTTGCCTTTATCAGTCGGTGTCGGATTCATCGCAACAGCATCCATTATCAGATCATTCAAAACGTTTGTTGGCACACGTAGACTATGGTTTTCAGCAACAATGTTCACCATCGGTAAAATTGTATTTAAGCGTTGTTTAGAATGCGCTGATACGAACAAAATTGGTGCATAATCTAAAAACAAAAAGTGATCTTTTATCTTTTGCTCAAACGTCTGTAAAGTTTTATCATCTTTCGTAATTGCATCCCACTTGTTAACGACAATTATTACAGCTCTTCCAGCTTCATGGGCATAACCAGCAATTTTTTTATCCTGTTCTAGAATTCCTTCTTCAGCATTTAATACGACCAACACAACATCAGAACGTTCAATTGCTTTTAAAGCTCTTAGTACACTATATTTTTCGGTGCTTTCAAACACTTTCCCTCTTTTTCTCATTCCGGCAGTATCAATTAGGACATATTGTTGATCATCAACCGTAAAAGGCGTATCAATCGCATCTCTAGTTGTCCCTGCGATACTACTTACGATAACTCGCTCCTCGCCTAAAAGGGAGTTTACAAGCGACGATTTCCCAACATTTGGTCGTCCAATTAATGAAACACGAATCGTTTCTTCATCATAGCCTTCGTCCTCATCCTCAGGGAAGTGTTTTATAACTTCATCAAGTAAATCACCTAAACCTAATCCATGAGAACCAGAGATGGCAATCGGATCACCCATTCCTAAAGAGTAAAATTCATATAGTTGCTCACGCATTTCCGGGTTGTCAATTTTATTAATTCCGAGTACAATCGGCTTTTTAGAACGGAATAATAACTTTGCAACTTCTTCATCTGCACCGGTTATTCCTTCACGTCCGTTTACGATGAAGATGATCACATCTGCTTCTTGAATTGCTAGCTCGGCTTGCTGCCTCATTTGCGTTAATAACGGTTCATCAGTTATTTCAATACCACCTGTATCAATCAGATTAAAGTCCTTATTTAACCATTCTCCCGAACTATAAATACGATCCCTTGTTACTCCTGGTATATCTTCAACAATTGAAACTCTTTCCCCAACAATTCTGTTGAAGATCGTAGATTTCCCTACATTTGGTCTACCTACAATGGCTACTACTGGTTTTGTCATAACGTATTACCTTCCTTTTTCCTACTTATATAAGTTGATGTTAACGCAGAAACTTAACGCTTACTGTTGCTTACACAAGTTATTTGCACTGTTTAGAAAAACCTTACTCTCCGCAAGTGGTCTTTATTTTTCTACTTTTTAAAGTATAAACCAAAAACTATAGCAAAACCCCTCTATGTAGTTAGAAGGGTAAAGTTTCCTTTAAATCTTAGCTTATCCATTTTAACAAAAAACAATATAAAGAGCCAACATTTTTCTTTCATTGGGTACAACTATCTTCTTTGTGAGCTTAAAACTGTTCGCTGTTTAACATAATCATCTAACAATGCAACCATTTTTTCAAAAACTAACCACAGGTAAGAAACAGCTATTGTAATTGCAACAATATCCAAGCTTTCTAAATGACCAATTACAACTACGTTTCCGACAATACTATTTAAAAATAACGAATAAATAATTTCTCCTTGAGCAACTGTGATCAACAAAAGAGCTATTCTTATCTGATGTTCTCTAATTAACACTAATGTTAGTAATATTAAAATTGCCGCTAATTTGATTGTTGGATTAAACATCACCCACACTGGATCATATAATTGAAATAATCTAAACGATACATAAGAACAAGTTAATATCAAGCTTATGCTTAAGTAATATAAAATGGTTGTAAAATGACTTTTTGAGATGAAATAATATCCAATCAGTAAACCTAATAATGTTGAACAATTTACTATTATATCATTTATAATAACGTGTCTTGTTGAAAATATGATTAGAAATAGAATAGCAACTGTCACTGCAATACGCTTTCTTGTTTTATCTAACATAAAAGTACAATAAATCCATCCTATCCAAAAAATCCAGTAAAAATATATTCCCTCCATAGTCCAACCCCTCCATTCACATTATAGGAAAAAAGGAAAAGAAATAATCAAAGTAATAAAAATTTCTGACAATTACTATTTCCTATGTAATTAAAAGTACATATACTGATCTTTTTTAACAAAAACTATTTGTGAAAGGATGTGATAAGAATGGGAAAAGATCGCCAAGAAACAAAACTACGAAAGTCTGGGAAAGTCGCGTCAGATCGTGATCAAAGTCTAGGCTATGCAGGTGCAACAAAACTAGAAGGTCCAGAATCAGCAAGAAAGCGACAGCGTTAAAACAAAAGGCTACAAACCTTTGCAAAACTAGATATCATTTATTAAAAACTCGTAAAAAAGAGGTGACGTATTAATGTCACCTCTTAAAACTATATTAAGTTCTTTTAATGTGGATAGACTCTCTGAGCATAATTCTTTGTAGGAATGCCTCTTTGCTTTAACCAATGGAAAGTTTCTCCACTAATGACGAGTGGAACCTTTCTTAAATCGTCAATTTTCTTAATGCCTAAAACAGTCATAACCATTTTTAATTCTTCGTGTAACCGATGAACAGTAAGTTCCAATCCTTCATCACCACTTTGATGCAACTCTTTTAAAAATAACCCTGCAACTCCGACTGCAGCCGAACCTAAACTTAGCGCTTTAGCAATATCTAGCCCTGTCTTCACTCCACCAGTAGCAATTACGGATAGAAAGGGCTGTGAGGTTTTCACTTCACATATCGCTGCAGCAGTTGGAATACCCCAATCGTTAAAAAGATCAAAGGATTTATCTCTACGAAGATTTTCGATTTTGGCGAAATTTGTCCCACCAGATCCACCAATATCAATAATATTAACGCCAATGTTAGCAAGCTTTGTAGCGGTTTCTTTACTCATTCCAAAACCGACTTCTTTAATGATAACTGGAATTGAAAGGTTTTCCACAATGTCTCTAATTCTGTCAAGAGCTCCTGAAAAATGACGATCACCTTCTGGCATGACAAGTTCTTGGACTACATTTAAATGAATTTGCAGGGCATCAGCATTTATCATTTCAACTGCTTCTTTCGCCTGCTCTACAGTTGCTTCGCTCCCTATATTACTAATGACAATCCCTGAAGGATTTTCATGTCTTACGACTTCAAAAGTAGCACGTTCATTTTTATCTCTAATAGCAGCCATTTGTGAACCTACAGCCATGGCCATATTATACTTTTTAGCCATTTTCGCTAATGATCGGTTAATACTAATGGTACGTTCTCCGCCCCCACCAGTCATTGCATTGATAAAAATCGGTGAACTTAGAGATAGTTCACCGACATTTGTATGAATTCCTACATGATCAACATCTATATTAGGTAAGCTTTGATGGACAAACTTAATATCATCGAAAGAGTGAGACTCTTTTGATGGGAGCTTTAATGTATGCTCAATATGTTCTATCTTTCTTGAAGTTCTATCCAAAACTTTCACCTACTATTTAAACTTTTTTAATTGGTCCCCAATAACGTCAGCCAGAGAGAAGCCACTAGTTTCTTCGTTGCGCTGATATTCTTGAGTTGGAATGTTAGCCTTTTCCTCTGCTTCTAAGAGGTCACGAATACTTAAAGAAATACGCTTATCTTTTATATTTACATCAAGAACTTTTGCTTTTACCACTTCACCTTCTTTTAGTGCTTCACTAGGTGTTCCAATGTGGCGGTTAGCGATTTGAGAAATATGGACAAGACCTTCGACACCAGGAGCAATTTCTACAAATGCACCAAATGACGCAAGGCGCTTTACTTCACCCTCAACAACATCACCTGGATGGATAGTTTCGGAAACGTCTGCCCATGGACCTGGCAATGTATCTTTAATAGATAATGAAATTCGACCATTATCAACATCTATAGAAAGAATTTTCACTTTAACTTTGTCACCCTCGTTAAGAAGTTCTGACGGTGTCTCAACGCGTTGATGCGAGATTTGCGAAATGTGCACTAAACCATCTATCCCACCGATATCAACGAACGCACCGAAATTTGTTAAGCGTTGCACTGTACCTTCAACAATTTGTCCTGGTGTAAGTTGTTCGAATGCTGTTTTCTTTTGTACTTCAATTTCTTCATCTAAGACATCTCGTTGCGATAAAATTAGCTTATTGTTCTCCTTATCTAATTCAATAACTCTTAACCTTAATGTTTTTCCTTTGTAATCCGAAAAGTCTTCTACAAAATGTCTTTCAACTAATGAAGCTGGGATAAATCCTCTAATCCCTACATCAACTACTAAGCCACCTTTAACAACATCAGCTACCTGAGCTTCAAAGATTTCTTTAGTTTCAAGTTTCTTTTGTAAGTTCTCCCAAGCTTTTTCTGCTTGGACAGCTCGCTTTGAAAGTAAAATTTCCTCATCTGTCACCTTGATAACTTTTAAATGAAGTTCTTCACCTACACTAACAGCCTCATTAGCTGTTTCGATATGTAGACTTGAAAGTTCACTTATTGGGATAATTCCATCTACCTTATAACCAACATTCACATACACTGCTTTGTCTTCTACTTTTGTTACAGTACCTGTAATAACATCACCTTCACTCAAAGTTCTCACTTGAGCCATTTCTTGATTCATTTGTTCTGACATCACTAATTACCTCCCTTATTAACTATCAATTATAGAACATTTTATAAAAAAAATTGTTTTTATTAAGATTTAGTTACCATTGTGCTCTTCAATAAGTTCCGCTATTGCTTTCATAATATAATTGGTAGCTTCCTCAGAAGAAGCTTTCTCTTCTCTTAGTTTATCAAAATTAAGGGGCTTTCCGTAAACAACTTTTAATGGCTTAAACAGTTTATATGGACCGATTATCGCACTAGGTACCACTTGGGCATCTGTTTTTAAAGCAAAAAAACCTACGCCAGCAAGCCCTTTTTGTAATTGTCCTGTTTCACTTCTTGTTCCTTCTGGAAAGATCCCCAAGATTTTCTGCTCTTTTAATATTCTCAGCCCTTGTCTTAACGCTTGTTTATCACTCATTCCACGTCTGACTGGAAAGGCATTAAGTTTTGGTAATATAGATTTTAAAATTGGAGCTTCAAAAAGTTCAGCCTTTGCCATATAGTGAATGGGTCTTTCAATATATGAACCTAAAAAAGGAGGATCCATAAGGTGAATGTGATTACAACAGAGCAAAACACCTTCATGATTGGGGATATTTTCCTTACCAATTACTTGGACCTTATAAAAAGTAGATAAGTAGCTTCTACAAATAGTTTGCCCTGCAGTGTACAAGTTCACGCTCATCTCGTCCTTTCAGCAACTATTTGTAAAATTGAGGTAACTACTTCGGTGATCGACAATTTTGTCGTATCAATTTCAATTGCATCTTCGGCTTTTTTTAATGGCGCAGTTTCTCTTTCCGAGTCTCGCTTATCTCTTAAGGAAATTTCTTGCTTTAATTGTTCAAGATCCGTTGGGTATCCTTTCGCGATATTTTCTTCATACCTACGTCTTGCTCTTTCTTCTACTGTAGCTATTAAGAACACTTTTACCTCTGCATCTGGTAAAACCGCCGTTCCAATATCGCGTCCATCCATGACAGTGCCACCGTTAACAGCCATCTCTCGCTGTCTATCTAGCATTTCAAAACGAATGGCACTATGGCTAGCAACAAATGAAACCGAATTTGTCACTTCCTGAGATCTAATTAGTTCTGAAACATCCTCTCCATCAAGATAAACTTTTGCGGATGTTGTTAACTCGATTTTAGTGTCATTCAACAAGTCACTAAGCTGTTGTTCTTTCTGGAGATCGACAACATTTTTAATTGCCTTATATGTAAGTGCTCGATACATTGCCCCTGTATCTATATAGATAAATTCGAGCTGCTCAGCTACTAACTTTGCTACTGTACTTTTACCGGCTCCTGCTGGACCATCAATTGCTATGTTAATCTTGTTTTTCATAAGTGCACCTCTTCATACGTAAACTAAACCTAAACCCTAGTTATGCTCGTACTTTCCTTTAAACGGCTCAGAAGATTATTCTTTTATAAAGTTTATCAATTTCATAATTCATATTTTCTCAACTATATAGCTCTATGAATTTCACTCAGAGTGAAATATTTAAATTTCCTACGCTAGGCAACTAAATATCTTTAGATATAATACCATATTGTAGTAAGTTGGTCTAATGTTTCCATTGCCCGGAGTGCATATTCTAAAAAGACACCTTCCGAAAAAATCGTCCTACTTAAGTAGGGCGATAGTTCTTTTTTATATAGAAGGATTTGAGCTAGAATTAAAAAGAAAAACTGCAGAAAAGTAATTTTCAGTAAAATTGCTTCAAGCCTTTTTAGATAATTACTCATTTTAAACTATCCCTTCATACAACATTTGGTAATATTATTGATAGTTTAATTCAGTTTGCACTGTTTTATTCTGCGATTCCCTTTTTTCTTATATAAAGTTGCCTTTCAAAACAATAACGAACGATTATTTGTCGATCATTTTCATTTATTTCAGTGAATTGTAATGAGGCTTTTTCCCTTGGACTGTCTTTTGTTGAGATAATTCGGATTACATGACAATCAACTGTTATGTATTTTATTTCCCCAGTTTGCATGTGTAAACAAAGCCAACAGGTGATTTCCTTGCCAACAGGTATATTATGAATTTTAGGTAAGACAAGCGCGATGCCACCTCCACTAATATCAGCTGTAACGGAGACAAACGGAGCAAACTCACTATTCTTTGGGTGAACTGCCACATCAATAGTAGCTTCAACCCTAACATGCTGTCTTCTTTGTATTCTAATATACTTTTCTAGCCCCGGGTCTTTTATTACAAGCATAGGGATTTTTGCCTTTTTTCTTCCTAGTATTTGTGTTTGAAATAAATAGACAGCTTGGTCTTTTCCATTGAATGATGCGCTAAATTCAGTGCCATCATGGAAAAAAGCAACCTTTTTTGTTTTATCATTGATCGGGTAATCAATGAAAAGATATTCCCTAACTCGGTCAACTAGTCTACATTTAAAACGTTGCTTCCCCCCTTCTTGATCATCGTCTAAGTCTAAATAAATCGTATCACCGATATTAAGCAAGATGACTACTTCCTTCCAAAGTTGTTTTCCATTTATGAACTATCGTTTATATCTTATATTAGCAAAAAAAAAACCTTCCGGATATAAGTTAGTTTTAATTAATAGATCTTTTTTGCATTTAAACTGGTTTCAAGTAAAAGAGGCGATCCCAAAGTCTCAATTTCCCTCGAAGTGATACCATAGTAGAAGTGTAAGTTTGTACACGGTCTGTTAATAGTAGATGAGGTGATTGATTGCTTTGGAATAGCCTCTATTTTAGTTACGCAGATTTATATACTGCTTCTGCATTTTTTAATTTTTCAACTTTCTCTTCGTTACCAGTTTCTGCATTTATAAATATTCTGTACGTGTCATCTTTAATAACACCAAAAAATTCATATGTTAAAACATCTTCCCCTAAATCATTTTTAATCATCGCTATATGATGTTCCATTACCTCAAGGGCTGGATTTAAGCTTTCTTTAGCCTCTTCCATCGTAAGAGTCGGTTCCAAAACGTCTCTTTCCTGGTGGTTCGTTAAGTAAGCTGATGCCTCATAGCCAATGATTTCGCCATCTTGTAATGAAACCTCAATAACGATCGCATCGGAATATACTCTAACGTTATCTTTTAAATAGGCAAAATTAAATACTCCAACCGCATTATACTGCTTACTATCAACTAACTGCATATCGTTTATTTCATTTTTCTCCAATAGCTCTTTCGCCCGTTCTGAAGCTTCATTTAAGCTAATAGTCGCTTCACCAACTTGGCGATCTTGTAATAGCCAAATTGGATGACCACCTTTTTTAGAAATATCCATAAAAATATTAGCCTCATGTTCAGGATCATTGATCATCACTGTATACGCTTGGTATGCAAGACCATCACCTGTTTCCTCAACTTCAACTTCTGCGTCTTCCATTTCACAGAATTTTAAAGCTATTTCCTTCGCTTCGTCAGCCGTTATCTCTTTACCATTTAACCGCTCGTTCAATGCTTCATCATTCGTTTGTAACTGTGGTGAATCAGCCCCCCAGTCAACCTCACTGAACCCTTCAACTTTTTCGTTAACGATGTGAAAACCATTAACTATAGCATTATTTAGAGGTTCATCCTCAGAAGCAAGGGCCAATTCTACATCCATCCAACGCAGATCTTCTTCTAAAACCATCGACTGAACTTTACGCATTTCTTTTTGGATATCGCCACTTTGCCCATATAAACTCTCCAATGTTTCATATTCACTTTTCGATAATGGTTCATTTTCTAGATCTCTAACAGCGTTTCGGTAACTAAAGTTACCGACTTTATAAAGATATTCTTCAGTTTTACTGAATGGCATTAATGTTAATGGTAATTGTCCTAAATTCAGTTGTGCCATTGATGTCAATCGCCACACATCAGCAAGCGAAGGAGAAAGATGCTCCCTTGAATTCATTGCAAGTGTAGCACCGATTTCGTCATGGAGTAAATCTAAGTTATATGTTAAGTCATGGAAAGCCCTTTGATAGTTATTCTCTGCTTTTATTAAGATTGAATTTTTTTCTTGATGCTCTTGGTAGCCCCAATACGCTGTCGAAACAACGGCTACGCCTAGTACTGCTAATAAAATTGTTCGTATCATTTACCTCACCTCCATTATTTACAGAATATATGTTTACCAATTTTTTTAATTTGCGGTCTCGTCCAAATCCAACCTGACGTTGCAGTATCAGGGTTAAAGTAATATAGCGCATTGCCAGTTGGATCTTGCCCATTAATAGCATCTAAAACTGCGCGACGAGCTGTTTCATTTGGCTCTAAATAAATTTGTCCATCGGCAACTGCTGTAAAAGCTCTTGGCTCAAAAATTACGCCTGAAGGAGTGTTCGGGAATGTTGGACTATTGATCCGATTTAAGATTACCGCTGCTACGGCTACTTGACCAATGTATGGCTCACCACGAGCTTCTCCGTATACAGCTTGTGCCATAATACGAATGTCATTATCTGAAAAACCTGCAGGTACATTTATAGCTTGTTCTACATTTGGAGTATCTCCTGCTGTAGCATCTGGGACAGGCTCTTCCTCAGGTACAGGCTCGCCCTCAGTAGCTGGAGTTTCTGGTGCTGGCGTTTCACCTGGTGTTGCCTGTGGTGACCCTGGCGCCGGTGTTTCACCTGGTGTTACCTCTGGTGACCCTGGCGCTGGTGTTTCACCTGGTGTTGCCTCTGGCGATCCTGGCGTTGGTGTTTCACCTGGCGTTGCCTGTGGCGACCCTGGTGCTGGTGTTCCTCCTGGCGTTGCTGATGGCTGCTTCGTTTGTTTCTGTTTCCGTCTCTCTTGCTCTAATGGTGGAATTTTACTTCCTTTAGGTCCACTTTGTATTTCTTTAGGCGTCTTTCCATAGTGAGTAAATTTCCTACCTTCATAAAATTGCTTGTGAACCCACTCATAATCAAAATCTGTACTTTTCTCTAACATTGCTTTCATTTTTGGTCCAACTAGACCGTCTACCTCAAGACCAAATTCATCTTGATATTTTCTAACTGCCCAATACGTTCCCCATCCGTATACCCCATCTATGGTTCCATTATAAAACCCAATATATTGGAGTCTTGATTGCAACTCTACAACATCATCACCTGTAGCCCCGCGTTGAATAATTTGATCTGAAAACGCTCCGACTTGTGTTGCCTGAAAAAATGTCGGGAATGCAATAAAGCACATCATGATCAAAAGAGGAATTTTTCTTAAGTTCTTATTCATGTAGTCAAACCTCCCTATAAAAAATACAATCTAACATTTTTTCTTCATAACGCTAGTGTTTGTCGTTTACCAATTTTTATACAAAAAAGCCTATATTACTCATAAAATGAAGAGAAAAACGCCACTGGAAACCAGTGACGTTAATACTTCCTATTCAACATTAAAATAACGACCTTCAGGATGAGCAAAGACCATTGCCGAAACAGATGCTTCAGGATCCATCATATATTCTTCAGTCAAATCAATACCAATTTCCTTTGGGTCTAGTAATCGAAATAGTTTTTGTTGATCTGCTAACTCAGGGCATGCTGGATATCCAAATGAAACTCTTACACCTTGATACTTTGCCGAAAATCGGTCTTGCATTGTTAGATCAGGATCGTCAGGAATTCCTAACGAATTTCTCATTATATGATGAAGATGCTCTGCAAAAGCTTCTGCCATTTCTAAGGCCAAGGCCTGGATGAGATGACTTTTTAAGTAGTCTCCATTCTCTTTCCATTCAGTCGATAAATCTCTAACTCCTACTCCAGCAGTGACTACAAAAAATCCGACGTAGTCGATCTCGCCACTTTCTTTAGGACGAATAAAATCGGCTAAACATAAATACGGGGACTTTCTCTGACGCACAAACGTAAACCGTTCAATTTCTACCGAAGGATTGACAGGGTCAAAGATAATAATATCATTCCCCTCCGACTGAGCCGGAAAAAATTGATAGACACCTCTTGCTTGTAACAATTTCCCCTCTACAATTTCTTGAAATAATTCATCAGCTTTCTCTTTTAATTGAATCGCTTTTTCATTTCCTTCCTTAATTAAACGGCTTACTTTTCCTTTTAGGCCAAGATGTTTCCCTAGTAAAGTCTGAAAATTAATATAAGGTTTAATATGCGTTAATTTATAATCTAAAAATGAATGTTTCTTTAAATCACTAGGAATGGCAATTTTATTACTTGTTGAAACATTTGAACGACGTTCCCCAATACTATCAAGTTTTATTTCTATTTGTTCTTCACATTCATCAGCTTCTTGTATTGCTGTTTCTGTTTTCACGATTACTTTTTTGAATTTATTATCTTCATGAAAAAGACGATTAGCAATCTCTAAGCCATTCATGGCATCACTCGCGTAAAGCACGTTTCCATCATAATGTTGCTGAATTTTTGTTTCAGTAAATTTCCGTGTTAAAGCTGCTCCACCTACCAATATTGGAATAGATATTTGTTGTTCCCTTAAATCAGCAGCAGTTAAAACCATTTGTTGTGCTGATTTCACTAACAAACCCGATAAACCAATCGCATCTGGGTTTTCTTTTTTTATTGCTTCAATAAGTTGGTTAGATGTAACTTTAATTCCTAAATTAACAACTTTAAAACCGTTATTACTAAGAATGATTTCAACTAAATTTTTTCCAATATCATGGACGTCACCTTTAACTGTGGCAAGTAATATCTTCCCTTTTCCACTATCATCCTTCTTCTCCATAAATTGTTCCAAAAATTGAACAGAAGCTTTCATCACTTCAGCACTTTGCAAAACCTCAGCTACAATAAGCTCATTATTATTAAATAGCTTACCTACCTGATCCATTCCTGCCATTAACGGTCCATTTATTACTTCTAAGGGTGTGTCATATTTTTCTAAAGCCAGTTCAAGATCAGGGATTAACCCCTCTTTTGTTCCTTCAACCACATAGCTTTGAAGTCTCTCTTCTAGCGTTAGATTTAATTGAGGCTTTTTATCGTCTTTCTTTTTGCCACGATAGAACGCTGTAAATTCTGCCAAATTTTCATCTGTTGTCTCGAATAGAACTTTTTCCGCTAGAATTCGCTCTTCTTCTTTAATAGAGGCAAATCGTTCTAGCTTCTCTGTATTAACGATCGCGTAATCGAGTCCTGCTTGTGTACAATGATAGAGAAATACAGAGTTTAAAACCTCTCTTCCAACCGGTGGTAACCCGAAAGAAACATTGCTAACCCCTAGAATAATTAAGCATTGCGGCAATTTTTCTTTAATCATGCGAATTCCTTCTACTGTAGCTTTTGCAGAACCAATATATTGTTCATCACCTGTTCCTACCGGAAATACTAGTGGATCAAAAATAATATCTTGAGGCTTCACTCCATACCGTGTGACTAGTAAATCATACGATCTTAAGGCAACTTCAAGCTTACGTTCTGCAGTTACCGCCATACCAATCTCATCAATCGTTCCTACAACAACAGCTGCACCATAGCGATGAACAAGAGGTATGACACTTTCAAATCTCTCTTCACCGTCCTCTAAATTGATTGAGTTGATGACAGCTTTCCCTTGAGAGTATGTTAAAGCCCTTTCAATGACCTTTTCATCTGTTGAATCAATCATTAGTGGGACCTTGACTTTGTTGACAACGTAAGGAAGGAAGTTCTCCATATCTTCAACTTCTTCACTATCAGGGTCAGCTAAACATATATCAATAATATGAGCCCCTCTTTTAACTTGGGCCCTTGCAATTTCAGATGCCTCCTCAAATTTCCCTTCTTTAATTAATGTTTTAAATTTTCTAGAGCCGATCACATTTGTCCGTTCTCCAACAAATAGCGGGCGCATCGTTTCATCATAGATTAAGGGCTCGATTCCACTTAACGCATGAGGGTGGACACTCGCTAGTTGCCGTGGCTTTAACCCTTTTATCGCATCTCTGATTGCGCTAATATGTTCTGGAGTCGTTCCACAGCAACCACCGACAACGTTTAACCAACCATTACTAGCAAATTGTTTCAGCTTTCTCGCTAACATCTCAGGTGACTCATGATAATGACCTTCTTCATCTGGCAAACCTGCGTTTGGAAAACAAATAACTGCTGTAGATGAAAGATTTGCGAGCGAACGAAGATGATCTTGCATGAATTCAGGACCTGTTGCACAATTCAAACCTACAACAACTGGGTTCATATGTTCAATTGATAAATAGAAGGCTTCGATATTTTGTCCTGCTAACGTTGTCCCCATTGGTTCTATCGTTCCAGAAATCATTAAGGGGACCTTTTTTCCTACCTTCTCAAACGCCTTTTCGATACCTACATATGCCGCTTTAACATTTCTCGTATCTTGACTCGTTTCAACAAGGAGAACATCAACACCTCCAAGAAGAAGGCCATAGGCTTGCTGTTCATACGCTTCAATTAAATCTTCAAAAGTTGCCCCCCCTGTTACTGATAACGCTTTTGTTGTCGGCCCCATAGAACCTGCTACATAGCGTGGCCAAGCTTCAGTTGAATATTTTACAGCAGCTAGTTTGGCAATTGCTGCTGCTTTTTCGTTTATTTCGATAGCTAAATGCTGGAGATCGTAATCAGCTAAAACAATATTTGTTGCACCAAAAGTATTCGTCTCAATAATATCTGCGCCGGCTTGTAAATAAGCTTCATGAATATCTTGGATCACATTAGGTGCAGTGATATTTAAATATTCGTTACACCCTTCGTAATGTTCACCACCGAAATCTTCAGCTGTTAAATTTTTATTTTGCAACATCGTTCCCATCGCACCATCTAAAACTAATATTTCTTTTTGTAACCGTTCTTGAAATGATTGTTGTTTCATGTAATCTTTCCTTTCAGGTACTTAATTGGTTGCACTTTTTTTGCCACTTACTACCTCATTTTTCATGTTCCAATACTTTGTTAACTCGACAGTCGTTTCATACCGTAAAAAAGGAGTAATTAAATATAAGCCATTAAAATAATGATGGACTTCATCAACTAGTTCTTTTGCAATTTGTAGCCCTTCATACTGGGAGGCCTCTACATCATTTGAAACCCTCGCCATTCGTAGACGAGTTTCCTCCGTTAATTTAATACCCGGAACTTCATTATGAAGAAATTCAGCATTTCTGCTACTAGTTAATGGCATAACACCTAAATAAATCGGTGCTTTTATATGTTTGGTCGCCTCATATATTTGGCCTACTTGCTCTTTTGAAAATACTGGTTGACTTAAAAAGTAGTCAGCTCCACACTCAAGCTTTTTCTCCATTCTCTGAACCATTTTCTCAATATGCTTCACATTAGGATTAAAGGCAGCACCCACAGAAAAATTCGTTTTTTCTCCTAAATCTTTACCCGAGAAAGAAACCCCCTGATTCATCTGCTTAATTAAACGAATTAAATCAAATGAAGCAAGATCGTACACTGATGTCGCCCCCGGAAAATCACCAATTTTAGTTGGGTCACCTGTTACAGCTAGCAACTCGTCAATGCCAAGAGTGTGTAATCCCATTAAATGTGATTGCAAACCAATTAAATTGCGGTCACGACATGTAATGTGAACGAGTGGCCTGACGTTATATTCTCTTTTAATAATCGATGCTAATGACAAGTTACATATTCGCGGTGAAGCCAGTGAATTATCTGCTAATGTAACAGCATCAACACCCGCTTCCCTTAAATTCCTTGAACCTTCAAAAAAACGCTCAGTATTCAACTTTTTTGGTGGATCTAACTCGACGATTACTGATTTTTTCCTTTTGGCAATACTAGAGAGCCTTTCATGTTGCTCTTTTTGAAGAATAATGACAGACTGCTTAGGTTTAACTTTTATTTGCTTTTCATTGATCGGCTTTTCGTCTTTCACTGCCTTGGCAACTGCTCTTATGTGATCAGGCGTCGTGCCACAACAGCCACCAATAAGTCGAATACCCTCTTCGACAAATGCTTTGGCACTATCACCGAAGTATTTAGGGTTCGTTTGATAAACTAAGCGACCATCTTTGTAATCTGGTAAACTCGCATTTGGATAAGCTGATAAGAATGCCTTGTTTAATAGTGGCACTTCTTCGAATGATTGTAGCATATGAAAAGGACCCATTCGACAATTCATTCCTACTACATCTGCACCAAAATCCTCTAAAGCCGTTAAGGCTGCTTTTAATGGTATACCACCATGTAGTACTCCAACTTCATCTAACGAAACATGGGCAATAATAGGCAAATTCGTATTTTTTCTAGCTATTTTTAAACACGCTGAAAGCTCTTCAAAGTCATAGAATGTTTCTAGTAATAATCCATCAACCTCAGATTCAAGGAGACTATTCATTTGCTCTTCAAAACTA
The DNA here is from genome assembly GCF_046314235.1 of Anaerobacillus sp. NCBI lineage: Bacteria > Bacillati > Bacillota > Bacilli > Caryophanales > Bacillaceae > Anaerobacillus > Anaerobacillus sp. The sequence goes on along the minus strand of NZ_JBKBWN010000011.1, from coordinate 52,767 downwards.
CCGATGATATCAGCTATTGAATGAGCTCTTTTTTGAAAACCTCTAATTCCACCAATCGTACCTAACAAGTAAGCTTCTTGATTAGTAATAACCTTCTTTGCACAATTTACCGCGGCTTTATTTATCTTTGCAACTTTATCCTCTAAACCGTAGCGTGACAGTTTTATTTTATTTGCTGCATATGTGTTTGTTTGAATGAGCTGAGCCCCCGCCTGAAGATATGCTTGATGAACTTCTTGAACCTTTGACGGATCAGTCAAATTCAATTCTTCAAAACAACGATCTAGTCCTTTTAAGTACAGAAATGTTCCAATAGCTCCGTCTCCAATTAACGTCCTCGTTTTCATTTCATGCAAAAAACTCATTTGTATCTTCCTTTCTATTAGAGCTAGAACATTATTCTTAGTTTATTTAGCATTTAATGCCTGTTGGAAATCGTCAATTAAGTCATTTACATCTTCTAAACCTACAGAAAGTCTTAATAAACCGTCAGTGATGCCTCGTTTTAATCGCTCTTGTTCAGGCATAGAGCCGTGGGACATCGTTGCCGGGTATGAAAGGATTGTTTCAACTGCTCCTAAACTGACAGCAAAAACAGGTAACTTTACATTTTCAACAAAGTCTTTTGCATTTTTCTTTGTTGGGAATTCAAACGATAAGACCGCTCCATGACTAGTAGCTTGTTGTTCCTGAATACTTCTACCAGGATGGTTAGGAAGTCCAGGATAATATACGGCTTTTACTTCTTTTCTCTCGCTTAGCCATTTAGCAATTGTTAAGGCGGCTAAGGAACTAGCATTCATCCTGACTTGTAATGTTTTTAAGCCTCGCAATACTAACCAACTATCTTGAACACCTAAGATGGCCCCAAAAGAATTTTGTAAAAACGCAAGTTGTCTACCAAGTTCTTCATCTTTAACAATAGCAAGACCTGCTACAACATCACTATGCCCTCCTAAAAATTTCGTAGCACTGTGAAGCACAACATCAACACCCAAATCTAGCGGTTTTTGGAACACTGGTGTTAGAAACGTATTATCACAAAACGTTAAACAATTGTGAGCTTTCGCAATTCCAACAATCGCTTTTATATCTGTTATTTTTAATGTAGGGTTAGAAGGCGTTTCAATATAAATCAATTTTGTATTTGCTCGAATTTTGCTTTCAACTTCAGTTTCATTTGTCATGTCAACAAATGTGTGTTCGATACCAAATTTTATAAGGATCTGGGTAACGAAACGATACGTTCCGCCATAAACATCTTCAGTAATTAACACGTGATCGCCCTTTGAAAGAAGCATAAATGCAGTTGAAATAGCAGCCATTCCTGACGAAAAGGCAAAACCACGTGTTCCACCCTCCAACTGCGCGATGACTTCTTCAAGAGCTTTGCGAGTCGGATTAGCCCCTCTTGCATAATCGTATTCACCAAACTCATCGAAGGAAAATTGGTGAAATGTAGACGAATGATGAATTGGCACACTTACGGCACCAGTTTGTTGATCGACTTTATGGTTATTGTGCAAGAGTTTTGTTTGGATATGGTATTGATCAGCCAATGTTAGCTCCCCCTTCGATACATGCCAATGCTTGCGTCAAGTCATCAATTAAATCTTCTTTATTTTCAACACCTACGGAAAAACGTAAAAGTCTTTTACAGACTCCAAACTTTTCACGAACATCCTCTGGAATATCGGCGTGCGTTTGGGTTGTAGGATACGTCATTAAACTTTCTACGCCACCAAGACTTTCTGCAAAGGTAATTAGCTTCAAATTTTGTAATAGTTTATTTACAGATTTAGGATCTTTGATCCTAAAAGACAGCATTCCCCCACGACCTGGGTATAAAACATCTGTAACCAGTGGATGCTCTGTTAAAAAACTGGCCACTACTTTTGCATTTTCTTCGTGCTTCTCCATTCTTAAAGCCAACGTTTTCAACCCTCTAATTAATAACCAAGAGTCAAACGGGGATAATGTCGCACCAATACCATTATGGAAAAAGCCAATCCTTTCAGAAAGACCATCACCTTTTGCAACAATCAGACCTGCTAAAACATCATTGTGGCCACCTAAATATTTCGTTGCACTATGAATTACTATATTTGCCCCCTCTTCAATTGGCCTTTGAATATAAGGGGTATAAAATGTATTATCGACAATTAGTAACAGTTCATATTTTTTTGAAATATCACTTACTCTAGTAATACTCAACTCTTGCATTAGTGGATTTGTAGGAGTTTCAATAAAGATTGCTTTCGTAGCTTTAGTAACCAAAGCTTCCAACTGTTCGAAATTGACTCCATCCCAATATCGGAAGTTCACACCCCAATGTTTCCAGCCTTGTTCAAACAGGCGATACGTCCCCCCATATAAATCCTGGCAAACAATAATTTCATCTCCTTGTTTGAATATAGACATAACGGTTTGAATTGCAGCCATCCCTGAACTGCATGCAAAACCGCGATCCCCACCTTCTAATAAAGCAATCCCTTCTTCTAAAATATGTCGGGTCGGATTTCCAGTCCTACTATAGTCATATCCTGTTGACTGACCAATTCCTTCATGACGATAGGCTGTTGAAAAATAAACCGGTGGATTAACCGTACCTGTTTTTGTATCACTTCTATTACCTAACTGTACTAACTGCGTTTCAAGATGCTTAAATCCCATATTCTCCACCCCTTTAAATTAACGCTTTAAATGACTAAAAATTAACTAAATAAAAAGACTTCTTCTAAATTAAGAAGAAGTCACTGATAGCAGTTTCCTTCTTCTTATCTTTCAAGTTTTGAAAAACTTGATGGATTTAGCACCTGACCACTATAGGCTGGTTGCTGAGATTTCATAGGGCCACTTCCCTCCATCTCTCTCGATAAGAATTAAACGAATTATATGAATTTTTATTTTATATTGATTATTAAACTACACTATTTCGAGAGCAAATGCAACTCTTTTTGCGAAATAGGTTTTAAAACATTAATAAATAGACTATTATCGCCAATTAAAAATAACCTTAAAACAACTTTTTACTTTTTTAGAAGATGTCGCTGAATTCCCTTGAACAAGCCTCTAAAATAGTTAGAGTTTTGAAGAAAGCGAAAGGCAGCGACTTTTCATTGAAGATGGTGTTTTTTATTGCGGTTGTGCATCTATTTGTAACCCTTCTTCATTTCCACAGACACATCGTTTAAACCCAGTTTCATAATTCCCATCCCTATTTAATTTACCGCGCAAAATAAACTTCTCGCCACAATCATAGCACCTTACAGTTACCTTATACCTTTGTTTAGGTTCTAACAATACTTTCACCTCTTTAACACACTTCTGTCTATAGACTATTTATACCCTATTTTTGGCGTTTTTTTCACTATTGGAAATCTTTTTTTACTGTTTTTCGTTAGCTAGTTTAACTTTCTTTAACGCTAGCCACCATAAGAAAATCATAAACGGCAACATCATATACACCCAATAATTAGAAACAAAAAGAATATAATCATACATACCATGCAATAACCACGGTATTAGGAAGGCAAATAACAAAAGCTTTTTCTCATTACTTTTATTACTAAACTTAGCCTTACCAAAGTAATAACCCATAATAACACCGAATAACGCATGCCCTGAAACTGGCAACAACGCTCGAACTAATGCGAGATCGACTCCATATCCATAAGCGACCAGATAAAAAATATTTTCCATCGTAGCAAATCCTAACGAAACACTAACGCCATAGACAATCCCATCGTAATGTTGATTGAACTCGGCGTGTTTGTATGCAGTATAAAATAAGATAAACCACTTAAAAAACTCCTCAAATAAAGCTGCAGAAATAAAGGCTTGTGAAAGTGTATTTATTAAGTACCCCTCTTCTTGAAAGGCATATTGAATAACCAGCACTGGAAACACTAATAAAGCTCCAAAAATAAAGCTTCTAAATACCATGCCAAGAGGCTCAGAATTATATTTATCTTTTAAATAAAAAAAACAAAGTAGAGCTAGGCTAGGAGCTAAACTTGCAAAAATGATACTAACCATTACAACTAGGTTCCTCTCTCTCTTTTTTCTAATGGTAACATGTATCTTAGTTAGATGAGAAGTAAAAAAACATAGACTTTACTCTATGTTTTTTACTCTCATTCAAATTTTTCTTTAACTTGTTCATTTGCTAATAATAAAACAATTAGTTTAATCCTAGCTTTCTTACTATCTAAGTCCCCACCTAAGATAACACCCGCTTTAACTAAGTCATAGGCACTTCCTAAATATTCATAAGTTGGATACACATAGCCCTCTTCACTAGCAGTGGTAATTAAAATGTATATTCCTTTGCTTAACGCTTCACCAATCGCCTCCATCATGAGAGGCGAAACTTGCCCACGGCCCGTACCTTCTAAAATAATTCCACACGTTTTTGACTCGATTGAAGCTCTTAAAAATTTATCATCTGCATTTAAATAACTCATAATGATATCTACATTAGGAATTTCTCTAGGACTTTCAATTTTATAAAATTCGCGGTTAGCCGGTTTTTGATATAAATAAACTTTATCGTTATCAATAATACCTAGATAACCAAAGCCAAAGGCATTAAACCCTTGGATATTTGAAGCGTGTTCTTTCTTCACGTATTTCGCAGCGAATATACGTTCATTAAAAACAACGACTGTTCCAACACCTTTTAATTGGTGATCACATGCTGTATAAATAGCATGTCGTAAATTAATATAAGAGTCACTTCCAATTTCATCGGGAGCGCGTTGTGAACCTGTAATAACAATTGGTCGTTCATCAGCAATGACCAAGTCCAAAAAGTATGCCGTTTCCTCCAACGAATCAGTTCCATGAGTGATGACAATCCCGTCAATTTTGCTATTTTTAAAAATTTCGTCTATCTTTACTTTTATATCTAATAAATCTGCAATTGTAATATGCATACTCGGCTTTTGAAGGATAGAAATGACTTCAACCTCAATATCATTTGGTATTCCACAAATTTTGGCTAGTTCATTTCCTGTTAATTCCCCTGCAACAAGTCTACCTTCTTTATTAGGTTTACTTGCAATTGTACCCCCAGTGGCTAATAACACTACTTTTTTCATTGACCCACAACCTCTTTTATTGATTTCATACCGCTTCTAATTATAGCAAAGAGTGAAAATAAGGTAAAATTACACCTCACTGAGATTAAGAATTATAAGTTTGAGATACTTTCATGAATTCCATAATTCAATATTTATCGCCATTAAGATACTATATTTAGTTGGGTAAAGTCGCCACAACTAAACATAGTTTGATATGGCTCGTTTTTGATAATTATGAAAATCATTCACTTATCTTCAAAAAAAATGAAATTGAAACTGCAAAGTCATCAGTCTCAATCTCATTTTCATCATCTTCAATAAAGCTATAAATACACTAAACGTCAAACTAATATTAAACACTTCTCTATTTGATTAGATCCACCCTCTAAAGCGTGAGGCTTCTGCCATTTTACGAACACCAACCATGTACGCTGCCAAACGCATATCTACCTTACGAGAACCTGAAAGTCGGTAAACATTTTCAAATGATGTGACCATCACCTTTTCTAACTTTGTCTCAACTTCTTCTTCTGTCCAATAGAAGCCCTGATTATTTTGAACCCATTCAAAATAAGAAACTGTTACGCCTCCAGCACTAGCTAACACGTCTGGAACTAACAGAATGCCACGGTCAGTTAACACCTTTGTAGCTTCTAATGTGGTCGGCCCATTGGCAGCTTCAACGACGATTTGAGCTTTAATGTTGTGAACATTTTCTTCTGTAATTTGATTTTCAATTGCAGCTGGTACTAAAATGTCACAATCCAACTCTAATAGTTCTTTATTTGAAATTGTATCTTTAAATAACTTCGTTACCGTTCCAAAGCTATCACGACGATCTAGTAAATATTCAATGTCCAATCCTTCTGGATCGTGGAGTGCACCGTAAGCGTCTGATATACCAATTACTTTAGCACCGGCATCGTGCATAAACTTCGCTAGAAAGCTCCCTGCATTTCCGAACCCTTGGATGACAACTCGTGCTCCTTCAATAGGAATACCTTTCTTTTTCGCAGCTTCACGAATACAAATGGTTACACCTTTTGCAGTTGCTGTTTCTCTGCCGTGGGACCCCCCTAGTACAATTGGTTTTCCGGTAATGAAACCCGGTGAATCAAACTCTTTAATTCTGCTATATTCATCCATCATCCATGCCATAATTTGCGAATTTGTAAAAACATCTGGAGCTGGGATATCTTTTGTAGGGCCCACAATCTGACTTATTGCTCGTACATAACCTCGACTTAATCTCTCTAATTCACGGAAAGACATTTCACGTGGGTCACAAATAATTCCACCCTTACCACCGCCGTATGGTAAATCAACGATTCCAGCTTTTAAACTCATCCAGATAGAAAGAGCTTTTACTTCTTTTTCTGTAACATCAGGGTGGAACCGAACGCCACCCTTTGTAGGACCAACAGCATCATTATGTTGAGCACGATAACCTGTAAAAATCCTAATTGAGTCATCATCCATTCGAACTGGAATTCGCACAGTCAACAACCTTAGTGGTTCTTTCATTAATTCATATACTTCATCAGAGTAACCTAGCTTATCTAGTGCCAGTTTAATTACAGTTTGTGTTGATTTTAAAACATCTGTTGATTCTAGATTATGATCCGTGTTACTTGCCATCAATCTCACCTCAAATTGTTTTCTCTATCTATAATTTATTTTATGAAAGCACTTACAAGTCTACTATAAAGAATTACGACCGTTTTTTCCACTATACTTTCACATTTTCGAAAAATATTTTTAAAATTACCTATTTACTTTTTCTTTTTTTACTTTTAAAACCGATCAAAAAAAGGTAACTCAATTTCCGATCATCGAGTTACCTAATTTCTGGTATCTATATTATTTTTGTAAAGATAGTTGGACTAACTTTTCGATCATGTCTTCATAAGACAATCCAATTTCTCTAGCAGCATCTGGGTAAAGGCTTGTTGGAGTCATTCCTGGTAAGGTGTTTACTTCTAAAATTACTGGCTGAGAGCCATCATTCGGGACAATAAAATCGACTCTCGAATAAATATCACAGCCTAAAGCTACATGTGCAAGCACTGACTGTTCTTGTAATAATTTTGTTGTTTCATCACTAACTCTAGCTGGAACAATATGTTCACTCATTCCAGGAGCGTATTTTGACTCATAATCATAGAAGGCATTTTTAGGAACAATTTCTACGATTGGTAATGCCTTAACATCACCCTTATTGCCCATTACCGCAACTGTCACTTCTTTACCTGAAATAAATTCTTCTAAAAGGACTACGTCATCGTGTATAAATGCCGCATCAATGCCCTCTAAAAGTTCTTTTTCATTTTGAGCAATTGTTAAACCAATAGTAGATCCTTCGTGGTTCGGTTTAACAACAACTGGATATGATAATTCGTGTGAAAAATTGGCTCGAACAAATAAGTGCCTTTCCACGAGCTTTTCATTTGCAACACGAATTCCTTTTAGTGCAAACATTTTTTTCGATCTAGCTTTATCCATCGCTAAAGCAGAGCCAAGTACGTTAGAACCGACATAGGGAGTTTTCAATAAATCCAACAACCCTTGAACTCTACCATCTTCACCAAGTCTTCCATGTAATCCAATAAAAAATAAATCAACATCTAAATCCATAATCTGACGCAAACACTCTTTGGTTCCCTGAAAGTCAATACCAATGACTTCATGTTTTTTTTTCTTTAGTGCTTCAATAATCCCTTTTCCACTAGACAAGGATACTTCTCTCTCGGCAGACGTACCACCATAAAGTACACATATTTTCATTACTCTAAATCACTCCCACAACTGATTATGTAAATTAGTATATTCGCCTAAATTTAAATTGTGTCTTTTTTCCATTCCATACATTATGAACAAATACAAAAAGATCAATTCGGCCAAAAAAGCAATTAATTTAAATCTGAAAGCTACTTTATCTATGATAACATTGTAGGTAAAAAAATCAATTCTAAAGATAACAGTGAAAGAAGTTAGGCAATTTTTTCATTCAGGGTTGAGAGCGGAAAATCATGTTTTGTATTAGAAAAAACCTCAAGATGAGGTTTTTGGTCATTATTTTAATGAATTTCATAATTCTATATTATCGCCATTTAGATACTATATGTAGTTGCGTAAAACCACTCGCTACTACATATAGTTTGATATGGCTCCTTTTTGGTAATTATGAAATTCACTCATTTATAAAAAGTTTTATATATTTGTTCTATAGCATTGTTATCGATAATTTCTTTCGCGTATTCAATTAAACGAAAAATAGTTATTGTCGATGGATTGCCGAACTCTGATAAGAGAGCAATAAATGCATCCATATCAACTCCAAATAAATCTTTTTCCTCAAAAGTTAAAAAATAATTATTTTCGAAATAAAGTAAACACCCAGTTGAAACACCAAAACTTATCAGTCTAGGGGATAATGATATGACATCTTCAATGTTTTGGAATTCGTAAATAATTTCTTCACTTTCATCTAACGTCACTTGCATTTCAATATAGCCATCATCAAACTCTTCTTCTATATCATCATCTTTTTTGGATTTTGTAACGATGATAACCATTCCTTGAGCTGGTAAAGAAAACACTTCAATTGCAATTGGACCGTCTGCTTCAAATCCTAATTCATCACTAGCCTCAAGCATCATATCTCTAAAAAGTTGATGTACTTTAGGAATGTCTTGCCACATTTCTTCCTTAGTTATTCCACGTTCACTGAGATCATCAAAGGTAAGAAAAATTTTTATTTTATCAAAATTAAGCCTCTCTAAGCGCATATTTTTTCCCCTCCTTTTTACACAGTTAGAAAACTCGGCTTTTTGTTAATTTAGCATAAACCTTCTAAAATTCACTTGATTGAAACTAGTTATTAGATTGTTTATCTTGATAGCAAATAAAAGCAACAATCTTTTATCCACTAAATGAAATTCTCACTGTATATAGATAATATTAAGATATGAAAAAGGTTGGCAATAGGTTCATTTAAAATAACACTAATTTAATTAACATCACGTTTTTAAAAGTCTTTCTCTCAACCATTCATCCCAGTCATCTTTGGTTGAACCAACCAGGAATCTGCTATACTCTTCTCTTTTACGCTTGGATAAATGCTCAACCGCTTTACCTCCAAGGCCAATGTGTAATGTTGTCTTATACTTATGGAGATCACTAATGACTGCTAACGTCTCTAATAAATTTTCAACAATTGTACAAGATAAGAAAATATATTTAGCTTCAATTTCTTCAATTACTGACTTCAAGTCTTCATTAGGAATGCCCGTCCCTAAATAAATCACTTCGAAGCCCTTTCTTCGTAAATATAAAGTGAAAATTAATAAGCCTAATTCATGACGTTCACTCGGGCCACAAACCGCAACGACTTTTGGTAACAACGGGTCAACCCGGAGGTTATTAAAAATCATTCCAATTCTCGTTCTTAAATATTGAGTAGCATAATGCTCATGGGCTACAGTAATCTGATTACTTTCCCACGCTTCACCAATCTCGATTAAGACTGGTCCAATAATATCAAGTAATACTTTTTCAACAGTAAATACACTAAAAGCTTCATCCAAAATAGAATTTGCGCTTGTTTCACGAAAGCTTAATAAGCTTGCTTTTAACTCAACAGCAAGTGTATGTAATCTATCTGTGTATTGTAATTCTGCTTGCGAATCTAAGTTAACGCTCCCTTTTTCAAGAAGACCAACCGCCTGTCCGATAGTAAATCCTTTATTAACTTTATCTAATAGCCAACGTAAAATAGCTACATGTTCGTCAGTATATAAGCGATGCCCAGAGTCATTACGAATTGGCTCAATAATATTATATCTTCTCTCCCAGGCTCTTAAAGTTCCAGGTTGTATCCCCAGCATATTTGAAATTGCTTTAATATTATATTTTGCTTTATCATTTGCCATCATCTTTAGCCCCCAAACACTTTCACGACGAAATAAACTATAATTAAGTATATACATAAAACAGACACTGTGTAAAATTTGTATAACCTTTGTTAAATAGATTAGTTTTTTCTTAATGTGATGACATGAGCCTCTGCCGGTGCGCATAGTCTTAGGGGGAGCCAAGTCGTACCATAACCGTTACTCACGAGAATAAATAAGTCATCTCGTAAATTTGCTAAACCGGCCTTCTCAGTAATCCCCCATCCAAAGAGCCTTATTTGCCCTCCATGAGTATGGCCACTTAAAATTAACTTAATTTTTGAGTTTTCTGGAACTTCATTTTTTATATCGGGATTATGACTTACTAAAATTTGAAATCCATTCTCACAACCATGTAAGGCTTTTTCCAGGTTATCGAGTTGCTGACCATAATCATCTACTCCAATTAAAAAAACGGAATCGCTTCCACCTTTAATTTCTGTTGACTTATTAACCAGTGGCCTCACTCCTTCACGCTTAAACAAGGCTTGTAATTTGAATTGATCAATCTCATAGTCATTATTTCCCCATACAAAGTAGGTTGGCGCAATAGCTGTAAGGGCCTTTATATTTTTTTCAATTCGAGAAAGAGGCACTCCTTTTTCAGCTAAATCACCACCAATAATAATCATATCGACACTACCGCTAATTTGTTTTAAGATTACATCACTAACTTTTCGGTGGTGAATATCCGAAATAAAAAAAAGCTTCATTCCACAGAGGTGGCTTGGAAAGCTCGAAAATGATAACTCTGTATATGTAATTCTATTTTTCCGACCTTCAAGCCACATATACAATAGGAAGAATAGCAAAATCACACCGATTATTCCTAATATTATTAGTTCCACAACTTTTCCTCCTAATAAGCTTAGCTATTAAAATAGCGACTTTTCCGTTGAGTATTAGCATCCATTATACCATAAAATAGGGAAAATCCAATTGCGGCTAGTGCCACCACTATACTCTGAAAACCAATATAAATGAAGATCGAGGCTATTAAGACGATCCATAGCCATTCTTTGGACAACCGATTTTTTTTCATTTGCTCGCAGATTTCTGTGATAACCCTTGCAATTGCTAAAAAGCCAAGGATAAATAGAAGTATAGCCCCAAACCATTTAAAAGGTTCAAAAACTAACTTTTGCAAAAGTATTTGCTGCGAATAACGTTCAAAAGTAGGAAACATATTTACGGAGGTTTTCAAAAACCAAAAGCCTACTATCAAAAAAAACAATCGCTTCTTCACCGAAACAACTCCTCACTAGAAAGAAATACCTTTGTTACATTCTTATTCCTAGAATCAATAATTCATTATATATAGCTGTGAAGTAAATTGTTAATAATAAGACTGGTGTGAACTGTTTTACTTAAAAGAGATTGGAGGAAAACAAATGAAAGACTTTGAAATTGAGGATATTCGAGAAAATCAAGAAATTATCGAAGAAATTACACAGTTAGAAAAAAAGATCGCTCGGCAACTCGGTAAACACGTAGCATTAATTGCCTATACTGAAGATGATGAGGTAAATTAAGAAAAAGACTATCCCATAAGTTTCTCTTCACCTCATAGCTTATTCTATAGAATGTTTGTTTACGATCTATAGAGTAGTAACTGAGGTGACTGATCATTTGCTTATGGGATGGTCTCTTTTGTCATTTTAAAATAAGCCGATTGCCTTACCATCTTCAGCAACATCCATTCGTAAGGCTGCTGGTTGCTTTGGTAATCCAGGCATTGTCATTACATCGCCAGTTAAGGCCACGATAAACCCCGCTCCGATAGACGGCCGCAATTCACGAACCGTAATCGTAAATCCCTCTGGTCTACCAAGTCGAGTTGGAATATCTGATAAAGAATATTGAGTTTTAGCCATACAAATTGGCAACTCCCCCCAACCTTCTTTTTCAAACTGCGTTATTTGTTTTAAAGCCTTAGGAGAAAAATCAACCCCTCTAGCTCCATATACCTTTTTCGCAATTTTTTCAATTTTTTCTTGTATTGAAGTGTTCAACGGATAAAGATGTTCGAAATGATTTTCTTCTTCTTCAATTAATGAAACAACCTTTTCTGCTAGTGCTTCTGCACCTTCGCCACCTTTCTCCCACACTTCAGTAAGCACTGCTTCAACACCGTGTTCTTTACATAACTGCTGTAAAGCCACCACTTCTTCATCAGAATCTGTAATAAATTTATTGACAGCTACGACTAATGGCAAACCAAACGTTTTAATAGTTTCGATATGTTTAAGTAAATTGTCGATTCCACGTCTTACTGCGTCAACATTCTCCATCTTTAGTTCGTCTTTTGGAACGCCACCATGCATTTTCAAAGCTCTAATTGTAGCTACCACAACAACAAGACTAGGTTTAATGTTAGCGTATCTTGCTTTAATATTTAAGAACTTCTCAGCACCTAAGTCCGCTCCAAAACCAGCTTCTGTTACGACATAGTCAGCAAGCTTTGCTGCCATTTTGGTTGCAATGATACTGTTACAACCATGGGCAATATTAGCAAATGGTCCACCATGGATAATTGCTGGGGTATTTTCAAGGGTTTGTACTAAGTTAGGTTTCAAGGCTTCTTTTAACAATAACGTTAACGCTCCTTCAACACCTAAATCTTTAACCGTTACTGGCTGTTGCTCAAAGTTATAGGCAACAACGATTTTTGAAAGTTTTTCTTTTAATTCTTTTAAATTATTAGCTAAACAGAGGATCGCCATAATTTCAGAAGCTACGGTTATATCGAAACCACTTTCACGGGGGACGCCTTGAATTGGTCCGCCTAGTCCAACAACAACTTGTCTGAGCGCTCGATCATTTAGATCGACTACTCGTTTCCAAACTACCCTTCTTACATCGATGTTCAATTGATTGCCTTGATGAATATGGTTATCTAATAATGCTGCTAATGCATTGTGTGCTGTTGTAATCGCATGAAAATCACCTGTGAAATGGAGGTTTATATCTTCCATCGGAACTACTTGAGAATACCCTCCTCCAGCTGCTCCACCTTTAATACCCATACATGGCCCTAAAGAAGGTTCTCTAAGTGCAATAATTGAATTTTTCCCTATTTTAGATAAGCCTTGACCGAGACCGACTGTTACCGTCGATTTCCCTTCACCAGCAGGAGTAGGAGTAATCGCCGTAACTAAAACGACTTTACCGTCTTGTTTGTTATGTAAGCGATCTAATACTTCCAGTGATAATTTTGCTTTATATTTTCCGTAAGGCTCCCAATCGTCTTTCGTTAAATCAAGGTTTCCCACGATTTCCTCAATTGGTTTCATCGTACACTCTTGAGCAATTTCTATGTCTGATTTTACTTCATTCATTTTACAGCCCCCTAGTATTTATTTTCCCTTATGAAGTCTTTCTAGTTATGTTAGTCAAAGAATAGTATTTTTTTAACATTATAGACTTAAGCATGTCTTTACCCAACACATCTCATTTTAACGGAATACGAAGTAAATTACTATTACCTATTGAATAAAGACTGTCCCCTAAATTTCATCCTCCCTCGCCAAACTCAGTAGAGTGTATGTTGTACACAATCTATGTTTATAGAAGAGGTGACTAATTCATGTTTTTGGAACAGCCTTAAATTCGTAATTTCACAAGCTACATTCTCGATTTATATCTCCTAAAGCCTTCTTTGCATTTCTGGTTCGCACAAGGTTTGCACCTTTGTTTAGCGCTTCTTGATTTGCTGGTATTAAATATTGTTTTCTTTCTGATAAGACTTTTTTCAGCGATTTAATAACTGCTTCTTCGGGAACCGCTTGAGAATATTGTAAAAACGCTCCTAGAATAACTGAATTAGCAACGCGAGCACTTCCAATCCCACTAGCAATTTCAGTTGCCGGAACTTCGATAATTGTAATATCTCGACGGCTACTTTTTAAGTCAATGATTGATTTATTGACAATAAGAACTCCGCTTGGGCGAACCTTCGGCTCGAATTTTTGGAAAGAAGGGTTATTTAACACAATCGCCACAGTAGGATCCTGGATAACCGGGGATCCAATTGGCTGATCACTAATTATAACCGAAACATTTGCAGTTCCTCCACGTTGTTCTGGTCCATAAGAGGGTAACCATGATACGTGGAGATCTTCAATCATTCCTGCGTACGCTAGCAACTGCCCCATTGACATAACTCCTTGACCACCAAAGCCAGCAATAATGATCTCATGTAACATCGTTTAGTCCCTCCCCTTATCTTTCTTAACTCCCAATGGATAATAAGCAACCATCGCATCCTCTACCCATTTTAACGATTCTTCTGGATCTAGTCCCCAGTTTGTCGGACAAGTCGATAAGACTTCAACAAAACTAAAACCAATTCTATCTTTTTGATAGCTAAATGCTTTTTTAATTGCTCTTTTAGCTTTGATGATGTTTGCAACATTATGGGTGGAAACCCGTTCAATATAAGCAACGCTATCAAGAGTCGCTAACATTTCAGATACTCGAATTGGTGCTCCTTGAATACTCTCATCTCTTCCTAGTGGTGTCGTTGCGGTTTTTTGACCAATTAGAGTAGTTGGTGCCATCTGTCCCCCAGTCATTCCATATGTTGCGTTGTTTACAAAAATAACAGTAATATGTTCTCCCCTAGCAGCAGCATGGATGATTTCAGCCATTCCAATAGAAGCTAAGTCGCCATCTCCTTGGTACGTAAAAACAATTCTATTTTTCGGAACTACACGCTTTATTCCTGTAGCAACAGCGGGAGCGCGTCCGTGAGCAGCTTGGGTCATGTCACAATTAAAGTATTCATAAGAAAGAACCGAACACCCTACAGAAGCAACACCAATTGTATCCTCAAGTACATCCAATTCTTCTAAAGCCTCAGCGACTAAACGATGAATAATACCATGAGTACAACCCGGGCAGTAATGTGTTTCTTTGTCTTGTAAACCTAACGTTTTTTGGAAAACAAGCTTCATTATTGCTCACCTCCAGCTAGATCTAAAATTGCCTTTAATATCTCTTGATGATTTGGAATTACGCCACCTGTTCGGCCAAAAAATGTAACCGGAGCTTTTCCATTAACAGCTAGGCGAACATCTTCTACCATTTGACCAGTACTCATTTCTACTGATAGAAACGCTTTTGCCACCTCTCGATATTCAAAAAAAGGTTCTTGGGGAAATGGCCATAGTGTGATCGGTCTAATCATTCCTACTTTTAGTCCAGCATCCCTAGCTGCATCTATGGCATTTTTAGCGATTCGGGAAACTGTTCCATATGCAACAATGAAATACTCAGCGTCTTGGGCACGATAAGTGTCAAAACGTGCTTCTCTTTGTTTAATTGTTTCATACTTTTTCTGCAAGCTGTAATTGTGATTTTCGAGATTAATGTCATTTAGTTGCAATGACGTAATGTGCCGAGGTGGACCATCGCCTCTCGTACCAGTTGTTGCCCAATCCTTTTTTGGATCATCCGTTAATTGTACGCTTGAAAATTCAACCGGTTCCATCATTTGACCGAGCATTCCGTCCCCCATGAGGATTACAGGCGTACGATACTCGTCTGCCAAATCAAAAGCCACCTTTGTTAACTCTACAATTTCCTGAAGCGTACTAGGAGCAAGCACTGGTGTATAATAATCTCCATGGCCGCCCCCCTTCGTCGCCTGAAAGTAATCAGATTGGGAAGGTTGAATATTCCCTAGCCCAGGTCCCCCTCTGGCAATGTTCACGAGAACTGCTGGAAGCTCGGCCCCAGCTAAAAAAGATATCCCCTCTTGCTTCAAGCTAAAACCAGGACTTGAGGATGATGTCATCACTCTAACACCAGCAGATGCAGCGCCATAAACCATATTTATTGCAGCAATTTCACTTTCTGCTTGTAAGAAAAGTCCATCTACCTCTGGCAACCTCCGCGCCATGTAAGCAACAAGTTCACTTTGTGGTGTAATCGGATAACCAAAAAAATACTTACATCCAGAATGAATTGCTGCTTCAGCTATGACCTCGTTCCCCTTCATTAAAACCTTAGTCATTGTTTTTTCTCCCCTCTAAAGTTCATTCTTTTCTCTCTCTATTTTATGAAGCTGTCTTTTTCTCTATAGGACGATACACAGTAATAACACCATCAGGGCAAATACGCCCACAAGCTGCACAACTTATACACGCTTCCTGATTATCAACGTACGTAGAATGGTAGCCTTTTAAGTTGATAGTTTCAGAAACTTTTATAATACTTTTAGGGCAGACATTTACACATAGGCCACAGCCTTTACATATATCTTGTTTAAAAACAACTCTATTTTCCATCTCAGTCTCCTCCTTAATTCTCCCAAGGTAAAGTCATAAAACGTTTTATATAGTTTATATTAGTTAATGCATCAAAACCTTCGCTGTTTCCAAGATAATCTGACAAGGTAGTGTACAAAAACGGTATATTTAAGTTTTTACTAACTTCTTCTGAAATCTTGCTACCTAGTACCACATTATCTAATGTCGTTTCGTTGCACCCAAGGTTCGTATTATTAATTAAGCCAGTTACAGATAATCTTGATACCGCCTCAATTTGTCTAATTGTATTAATAACACCTTCTACTGAACTGACATAAGGGCGATTTGCATTAATAATAAATAAAAGCTCGTAGTCTTCATCTTTTAAATGATGATAATACTGTCCTAAAGCAGTAGCACCATCCTTGTCACCACCAACATCAATAATTACTCGGTAAGATTTATCGTTTAAAACCCGATATATTTCTGGTGAAACAATTGGCAAATCAGCAGTAGCTAAAACTCCCTTTGGTGCAATAAGCTCAACACCCAGCTTTTTAAGATGCTCCCCAACATCCCTTGATCTAAAGTAGGGGTTAATCACATCAAGATCGTTTAATGCTACTTTAGGATACTTTTCTGATTCTTTTATTGCTAAATTGATCGCAATTTCAGTCTTCCCACTGCCGAAATGGCCTGTAATGATTTTTATTCTTTTTTTATGCTCCACTGTTCTCCCCCCTTGTAGAATAGCGCAAGTAGTAGCCCTGCTTGTGCTAGACAAATGTTTATATCATATCTCTATTATACAACTGCTGAAAACGCTTTCAATGGTTGTGGGTTAATTTTAAAAAAACTAAATAACAAGAACCTTCTGACTCTTTTCTCGCTTTAAATTAGTAAATAATAGATTTATCTCCTTTACTTTTTAGTTAGATACTAATGAACTAATTTCAATTCAGTCTAATTCCGAAGAACTTGTACTATTTTTTTTATTGATTAATAAATATGTAAGTAAAGAAAGAAATGAGGTGACACGTGTGAAGGACCTTGAAGAATTTTTAAAACAAATAAAGATTTCTGATCTCTCAAAAGCAACATTGTTATTATTAATGAAAAAGAAAGACAAAGAAAATAAAATGCAAAAAGCACTTAATTTTATTGGCATCGTAACAATTGTGATAATTGTCATTTTCACCACATATTTTTATTATAAACTGAGAGTAAATGGTGGGCTTGGTAGCTCAGTCTTAACATTTATTGTAAGTGATATCATTATTTTAGCTTTCCTTGCCGCTCTTTCATTTTTGTTATATTCAATGTCTTATTTTAAACGAAAGTTTGATAAGGCCGAAAAGGATGTTGATAAAATTAGAGAGGATATTATGGATAGAAGTACAGAATTTTGGAAGACAGAAGAGGAATTACAAGAACGTTATAAAGTATTTACGTATTTAAAAGATAAACAAGATATCAATTTATTTCATAAGTAATAAGGATGGGGTCGACTTCGAGTCAGCCCCATCCTTATTACTTATAGAAATTGAGCAGGAAAACCAAACAAAACATATTGGTCTCGACTATAATGATTACCATTAATACAAATTTGACCATTTGTAAATGATTGAATTTTCCCAAAGGCAATCGTTTGTTTTTTCTCTAGACAAAAAACTTCAATTGGCATTCCTATTCGTTGATTATATCCAAGATCATCATCAGTAATTACCGTTTTATTCCTAAGCTTCGTTAAAGTCATACTGATCACTCCTTGCTGTTTATTTAGTAGCTCGAGCTGACTATCAATAGCATCATCAAACAATCTACATTCACCGATCACGCAATTGTTTTCACTACACCAACTAACTTTGAAAGCGTTTACTAAATACAATTATAAAGGAAATAGTTTAAATTTTCAATCAACTTTACATTAAAAGGATGTTACAAAAAGACAGAACGTTCGTTCTACAGTAGACAAAAAAAAGAAAGCTTTTAATAAGCTTTCAACAAAGAGAGAAAAATAAGAGGTCATTTACAATTATTACTTTACTACATATTCGCACTAAAGTAAACAAAAGTTTTTGAAAATTCAAACATATATAAACAACTACATCTTCCTTTATCTCTTACATGAAATCCACTTTATAAATTTAGTCTATCCATCCAGGTCGGATAGGTAAGTACTAAGACAACAAGTAATAAAAATAAAATTAACAACACTCTTACAAGGGGAAATCTTACTCTATGTCTCTTCCGCTTGCTTTTTTTTTCAGTTTTCTCCAGCTGCTGGACTTTAGTATCTGGCTTAGTTTTTTTAAACTTTTCTTTTCTTGATGGTAAGCTTAATACGTCAATAATATCTTCTTCAGTCTCGGAACTTGTATTATTGTCTTCGAAATGCTTTCGCAACTCTTCGGCTTGATCCTCTTTAAAGTCTGATGGCATGTTTTTGTATTCACCTCAACTATCAAACTACTGATTTTTATAATTTAATTATACCCGAATTTCTTTCTTTCGAAAGCGTAATATACAACCTAATACAAAATCTATTGTGAAATGGGTAAAGATTGGGACAAGTAAATTTTCTGTGATTAAGTAAAGCCAACCTAAATAGAAGCTTAGACTAACTGTAATCATAAATAAAACAATTTTCCTTAAATAACGAACATGGATGATCGCAAATAGAAGACTTGCAGGAATTATTCCAAATTGAGTTTGTAATACCCCCCTAAATAATAATTCTTCGGTTAAAGATATGATTATTACTAAGATAAAAATGTGGAAAACGCTTCTTTTTTGAAAGACACGCTCATTTATGCCCCCATCATCGAGCATTTTTTTTGGAAAAACCTTCTCAAGCAAAAGTTCAAACAAAATTATTACGAGAGCTGATCCTCCACCAATAATAAATATCTCGAAAGGTTCCCATTTAATTTGAAGGAAATCCTTCCAGTCATCAAAGAAAAACCATCCTAAACCAATAGCAACGCCAAGCATGATGAACTGGGTAATATATAAATTCACCAAAATCTCTTTGTCAGTCATATTCTTAATCAAATCTGCTTGCTTCATAAAATCAACCCTTATTAGATGTGAAATAAACTTTTAAGTTCGTCCTGCCAAGATTGAAAACGATTCTCTTGATGGGAATTATCTTTGGCAAAATAACTGTCCAGTTCGATCCCACAAACATCACAACAATAGACATTTTTGCTAGTTGATGTTTCATTAAACTGCTTTAGGATCGCGTTTCTTCGACAATGCTCTTGATTATTTAGCCATTTTTGAAAAATAACTAACTTTTTCTTTTTATAAAGTATCCGATTTGTTATTGTTTCATTAATCATTTTAATCACTACCTGTCCTTCCTCCGGACTGAATAGTTTACAAAAATTATCAATAACAATATTCTGTTCTTCTAAATGAAAGCGAATAAATCTCCACATTATCTCGGTTATGCCTGTTTCAGAAATTAACTTATTTTCATTGATTGTACCCTCTTTGGAGTTATGGCTCAAATATCTAAATACTTCATTTAATTGTTCAATACTTGGATGTTCTCTAGTTATTAATGACAGCTGTAACTCTGATTCTGCTTCGCTATACAGAGTTATTGCAATGCTTTTCTCTCCATCTCGCCCTGCTCTTCCTATTTCTTGTAAATACGATTCAATTTGCAATGGAAAATGAAAATGAATGACATAGCGAATGTTTTGTTTATTTACACCCATACCAAAAGCACTCGTGCAACAGATAAGCTGAAGTTCATCGTTAATAAATTGTTGTTGTATTAAAATTCGATCTTCATTACTCATCCCACCATGGTAGGCAGATATACGCTTAATCCCGTTGTTTTGTAAAATCTTAGTTATTTCTTCAGTCCATTTTCTAGTAGAAGCATAAATAATCCCAGGCCCCTTTAGATTTTGTACTAACGAAACTAGATCAGCAATTTTCTCTTCGATAGTGTAAGATCCGCTACGGACGACCATTGCGATGTTAGGGCGATCGATGCTATAAACATGAGTTTGATAATTGGTTAATGCGAGCATCTCAATAATATCTTGTTGAACTTCTTCCGTCGCGGTCGCTGTTAGCGCAAGACAGGGAGGGTTACCTAACTGTTTTCTTGCCTCACTTAGCTTTAAGTAATCGGTCCGGAATTCGTGACCCCATTGCGAAATGCAATGAGCTTCATCAACTACAAAATATGCGACTGTTAATTTTTTCAATTTATTCATAACATATTTGGATTGTAGAATTTCTGGAGACACATAAATAATCTTTTGCATGTGTAATTGTTGATACGCTATTTCCCGTTCCTCTCGACTTAAAAAACTATTTAAAGCGATTACTTTCCTTAATCCTTTACTTTTCAATTGTTGAACTTGATCCTCCATAAGCGAAAGAAGCGGGGAGACAACAATCGTCACTCCCGGTGTGATAAATGCAGGTAGCTGATAACAAATCGATTTCCCCGCCCCTGTAGGTAGCATTGCGATTACATCACGACCTTTTAAGAGATCAGTAATAATCTCTCTTTGTCCAGTGCGAAATGTCGATAATTTAAAATGAGCGTTTAAAGCTTTCAAAATATCCATTTTAAAACCCTTTCTTAGCCAACGTTAAACGGATTTGGAAATAAGAAATTGTATGATGAAGTCTATCTTTAATTTCTTTTAACCTCCTTGTATTTAGTTCCGAAACAACTGCCATTATCGCTCGTTGTTGTTCAGGTGATACAAACCGCTCAATCGGATAATCATGACAATTTAAAGCTACTTCTACGATATGGTCTTCAACTGTATTTTCTTTTAAAGAACGTATTGAACTAATTTCTCTAATATCCAAACCTCTTTGCAATAGCGTATAGGTCCTTTTAGTTGTTTCAGTTAAAAGAATTGTTGTATTATCCTGATCTATAATACTAAAGATGGTTGGATACTTGCTTTTGTTTTCAATAGACTTTTTCATTATTCCATGAAGGACATTTATAAATAAAAGCTTTGCATAGATACGGTCTATTTTTAGTTCGTCTGCGACTTGATCTATTGTAAGGCCAACACGTTTTGTACCACTTAGCCTTAAAACAAAAACCGATGCTTCAAGACTGGAAAATTGTTGCAACATCGTTTCCATTTCAAAATAAAACTTATCTGCAAGCTTACTAATATTAGTTTCACTGCTGCGGAGTTTATTTTTGACCCATAATTGTGTCCTAGTATCTTTAATAACTGGGAAGAATTCAAGAATATTTGCTTTAAGATTGGAAAGACACTGTGTTAATAGCGACAGTCTTGTCCAAAAAACACCAGTAGTATCTCTATAAGCAAATCCATTTAAGTGAACTGGTAAGGGTTGTTCAGTTAATTTTCTTTTTAAAAACGTATCACCTTCTGGAGTCAGGACAAAACGATTTTCGCCACAAGCCCTTATGTAATTCTTTTCGACTAAGTAATTCACCACCTCCATGACCGCAGCTCTTTCCAACTGTTTAAGAACACCAAATAGGTTTGTAAGTTGAAACAGACGACAATCTTGCAATGTCTGTGATGTTTTTTTACCTTTTAAAATATGATAAGCGCCAAATACAGTTCTATTCCCATTCAAATTATTAACCATATATAGAAACAATATTTGTAAAAAACCCAAAATGATCACCTCTAAAACAAAATCGATTTAGTTTATTGAAAACAACATTTATCATGTGAAATAGAGCTATGGCACCATTATTTCTTCTTTTCTAAAACTTATCTTACCTAATAATTATATATCAAGACTCTTTGATATCAGTGAAAAAACTTCATAAGTTACCAAAACCCTTGTTTGATAAGCATTCTCAATATACTTTACTATTGAAATGTGTACAATTTATTTATACAATATGGTTAGGGGACATTAATTCCTTTCAAAATGTTTTCGCTTTTGATTTATACATATTCATTTTGTAAGGGGATTTAATCTTTCACAAAAATTAGGGAGGTTTTTGTTTATGGCAAAGTACACAATAGTAGACAAAGATACTTGTATCGCATGTGGAGCATGTGGAGCAGCAGCTCCAGATCTTTATGATTATGATGATGACGGAATTGCTTTCGTAATTCTTGATGACAATCAAGGAACTGCAGAAGTACCAGAAGAGCTTTATGATGATATGGCTGATGGTCAAGAAGGCTGTCCTACAGATTCAATTAAAGTTGCTGACGAGCCATTTAATGGTGACGCATTAAAGTTTGATTAATTAGTATTAAAGCTTCCACTCGTGTGGAAGCTTTAACTTTTTTGCTAATCATCAGCTAATGATATGTGGTCTTTTTTGATCTTAATTTTTCCTTGCTGTTCTAATTTTTTTAATTGCCTTGTAACCGTTTCTCTTGATGCACCAACAATATTACCTAATTCTTGATGGGTTAAATGGATTAATTCTGTTTTTGACAAATTATTCATCTGCTTCAAAATAGATAAAAGCCTTTCTTCAACATTTAAAGATAGCATTTCATTTAGTTTTTGTTGCAAAGAATAAATTTTCTTACTCATTACTTTAATGATTCGAAATGCTAAATGCGGATGAGCCTCCACAAATCTTTCAAATGCATTTATTGGTATCATTAAGACATCGGCTTGTTTTTTCGCTGTTGCAGTCCCAGGATATGGCCGGTCATCAAAAAAACCTGTATGTGGGAATATCTCCCCAGTTGTTAGGATATTAATAAATGATTCTTCACCATCTTCACTTAATTTACTAATTAGGACTGTTCCTTTTCCTAACACAAATAAATAATTACGCTGATCGCCTTCAGAAAACAGTACTTCTTTATCCTCAAAACTTTTTTCAACAGCATGAGATAATAATGGTCTTATTTCCGCTGTTGTTAAGCCTACAAAAAACTCCATCTTTTTCAAAATTGCTTCCCAGTCTTTCATTTGTCCAACTCCTTACTACAAATAAAGCATGATTTATTAATTTTACCATTATTAACGGGAGAATTACGAATCCTAGTACAATGGCGTATTGAACTTAACAGCAACTAAAAAGGCTGACTAAATGTACAAAGTTGTCAGCCTCTCTTCCAATTAAAATAATTCTACTTCAATTCCTACGATATGTTCTAACATTTTATCGTAAGCTAATTTAGAGTCTTTGTTTTTAATTGCTAAAAAGATTGCATAATGCTCATCATAAAGCTGCTTCATTTTTTCTTCATTTGAATAAAGAAAAAGCTGTCTTGCCTCACGCATTGACTCCTGCATTGTTTCCGATATTGTTGTCATTAATCGATATAACATATCATTTTTTGAGGCTTTCACAATCGCCATATGAAAATTAATATCAGCTTTTTCGCCTAACTCTCCATCACCTTCTGCTATCTTCATATCTGCTAATATACTTTCTAGATCTAGTAAATCTTCGGCATTACGGTTTTCAGCTGCTAATGAGGCGGCACCTGTTTCATTAAACTTCCGAATTTCAAATAGTTGACGAATATCTTCTTTTTGAAGGATTTGCGGGATCATTTGATTTGCGACGTCAAAATCTACCTTCTTTACAAACGTTCCTTCACCTTGACGAATTTCAATATATCCCATCGCTTTTAAAGCACTAAGCGCTTCTCTAATGGCAGATCTTCCAACATTAAAATCTTCTGCTAGCTGCTGTACAGAAGAAAGTCGATCACCAGGCTTAACTTCACCACTTAAAATTAGTTCTGTTAGCTGTTCAGCCACAATTTCATAGATCTTTTTTGGTTTTACTTGTTTAATCAAATCCCCCAGTCCTTCCACTTATGCGTAATGAAACCAGTATGGTCTAAATCTTCTATATTTAAAGATAGTTTACTAGGATAGCTAGTAGAGTCATCTGACGACACAGTTATCTAATCTAAATTGTACCTATAAAACTATAAAGATTCAAACATTATTGTCGTTTAATTTTCATTTTAAATAATTGTGCTATAAAACATGAGAAGGGCTTACTCATGTTCATCCACCATAAACCTTCAGGTCTGATGAGTACACTAGTAAGCTCCTATTCAAACTTATAAAATTAATCCTTCTAATGCCAATAAACTATTATTTGACCAGACTTCTGAGAAAGCCGAAAACGGTAATGGATTTGTACCTACTCCTACTTCAATCGTAAACCCTGGTCTTCCTGTTTCTTGAATAAACCAATCTTTATAGCCACCATCACTATCAGCTGTCCTTACTGGTTGATATGAGCTTACAAGCGACAACCGCTGTACCATTTCTTGACTTTTTGATGGTTCAAGATTTTTATAGCCCCAGTAAATCACTTGTCCCTGAGAATGAAATGCTAAAACATACGCAAAATTCTGCTTTTTCGTTAGATGATAAACACTTTTCACCTCTGGTTCGGTTAACGGCGCTTTTCCACTATAATGCCTAGGCCATGGAACTTGCGGACTTTCCTTCGCCTCTAAATCCCAACCTGCTGGCCATTGGTGGTTTAAATCTACCCCTCTTATGTTACTAGACCAGTGCTCAAAACGTCTTGCGCCTTTATTAATATTTAACACAGAATAAAAAAATGGATGTTCTTCATAGATCCCTTGCTGGACAAGTTCTACCCCATCGGGATTAACCATTGGCACAATATACAGTTTAACGTCTTCTAATATTTTACTTACGTGATAATGAAAAAACGGCAAATTGGATTGATAATGTTGCAATAACATTTTTAAAAACAATATTAGAAACTTCGACGTCATCCACTCATTTGCATGCCAGCCACCAGAGTAAAAAACTTCTTTCTTCCCTTTTCCAATGACAAAAGCATAAATAGGTTTGCCCATTACTGAATGCCCAATTTTCTGCACTGATACTACTGAAGGATAATTTTTTCTAAGTGTTTTTACATCCTCTTCGAGATCACTCGGGCCATATTCCTTTTTACATTCAAATGGAGCCTCATTTTTATTAGTAATATTTGTTACTTCAGGGATAAAAAGTAATTCTCCTGGATAGATATACTGAAATTCATTCTCTAACCCCTGATTATTAAACAGTAAATCAATTACACGAATCTGATATTTCTGAGCAACCTTATGAATAGTCTCTCCCTCTTTTACAAGATGCTTTAGCAAAGACATCCACCCCTCTTATATAAAAATAAGTAAGTAATTTACATTAATTACAAAAAAAACTTATTGATAAGTCCTTTTTCATTAGTACCTCGAACTAATCTTTATGCACAATGTAAAAACTTTATGTCATTCGGGAGAAGGATATGGTTTCGAATATAGTAAAAAGAGGCCGATTTTGGCCTCTTTTTCTCTGTTACTATTTCTATTGTCGTTCATTCGTTGAAAACTCTTTTATTATAGACTATCTACCCCAAAGGAACTTCCTTGCGTTTTCCTTTCTCGAAGGTCATTATTGATGAATAACCAACGCTACGTGCTAGCTCGATGGCTTTGTCAAAATCTTTTCCTACATCTGTGGGCACATGAGCATCTGATGACAAAACAATCGGAATAGCTTTTTTGTAGCACATCTCTAACAGTCTTGGATCAGGATATAGCTTTCCAACTTGCTTGCGTAATCCTGCAGTACTAACCTCAACGCATGTCTTTGAATTAGCGAGTGCTGTTGTAGCACGTTCATATTGAGCTAAAAGAAATTCTTCATCCGTGGGAATATAATTAAATATTTTTACTAAATCGATATGACCAATAATATCAAATAAATTAGACTCAGCTAATGTAACGACTTGATCGAAATACTTAGTGTATGTTTCCTGTAAGTTACGCCGTTCCCACTCATGCTTGTACTCCCCTAAATCAATCCCAAAATCATCAATCCAATGAATTGAGCCAATAACATAATCAAAATCATAGCTTTTTATAAATTGTGCCATTTCATCATGTTTACCAGGTGTATAGTCCATTTCAATGGACATTTTCACATCAATATGCGCATCCCAAGCTTGTTGAAATAACTTTATGTAATCCTCCATATCATAGTAGCGACGTTCATTTACCCAAGGATTACTTAATATATCTTTTGTTTGATAAAAATGATAGGCATGTTCAGAAATGCCAAAATGATCAATTTTTTTAGCGTTCGCTTGATCGGTAAATTGTTTTAAATAATCTAAAGTTAACGTACCTCTTTCTAAATGATTATGATAATCTGTTAGCATAATTAACCCCTCTCAAATAAATACTAGGCAACATCAATTATTTCATTGAGAACAAAGATAGTATGTATCGTGTATAATTCATTAAATTACAATTACCAAATCTTGCTTAAAAGAAAACTTAATTGTTCTTCATAGGGCAGCTTTAAAAAATCTAACCCTTTCTCCGTTATTTTTGCTCGTCCATCTTCTAAGTATATAAGCCCTTCAGATAAGGAAATACCATAGTAAAATTTATACAAGGCAATCGACATTTTCTTCTTGTTCCGGAGTAAACCATAGTTCAAAGTTCGATCTAAACTTTTCCAGAAACGTTGATGAAAAAAATTATCCTTTCTGAGCCGCACTGACTCTTGTAACTTTATCTTAGAGAGCATAAATGTAAAGCCGTCTAATATAATAATTCGGTGATTAGAAGACTTTGTTTTTTTATTCAGCCATTGGACTACCTCTGCATTTAGTTCTGCTTTGTTCGTGTTGTACATGTTCATAAACCACTCTTTTGAAGTTTGTTATAAAGAATTTTTTCATATATCTATATTCAAAGATTATTTTATCATAAAATGTCGCACCCGTTTATAAAATTTTCGTTACAAATAATCAGAAAATCAACAAACTAACCAAATACAACATGGAGATAAGCTTAACACAGAACAGAGAGTAAATTGTAGGTTAACTTCCGTAAAGTATAGAGGGCTGTTTAAAAATAACCGCCTTTCAATTTAGAGAGGTGATCTATTTTAACAGCCCTAGTTACGTTATTTATTTACAGTTAATGAAGTTCCAACTTGTATGAGATCACCTTTAAGGCCATTCATCTGCTTTATGTTAGAAACCGTAGTACCCGTTTGTTCAGCAATTTTCCATAACGTATCTCCGCGTTGAACAATATATTGGCTACTTTGACCTATTTTAAGTTCTTGTCCAATTTTTATTTGATCTGAAGATAACTCATTCCAACTTTTTAATTGCTCGATTGTTACTTGATAACTTTTAGCAATACTCCATAAGCTGTCACCTTTTTTTACACGTAGATATATAGTATTACTGTTTTCATGAGTATCTTCTGTATTTATAGTTTCCGAAACTGATGCTACTTGATATCGTTCTTTTTCTAGCTCTTCTTCGGAAAGAACAAAAAAAGTATCTTTGTTCTCTCCTAACACTAGTATCGGATCAATCGCGTCTTTTTTCGACATAGCCCAATTTCCATCGTGGACTTCAAAATGTAAATGGTCTCCTGAAGACCTCCCCGTATTCCCAACTAGTCCAATTTTCTCGCCTTGTTCAACGACCGCTCCTTCCGAAACAAGTCGCTTATGTAAATGAGCATAGACAGTTTCATATCCATTCGCATGTTCAATGAAAATGACATCACCATACGTACTAGAGTAATATGATTTTGTGACAACCCCAGCTCCTACTGACACAACTGGTGTCCCACTAGGAGCTGCAATATCAATTCCATAATGTTTTCCGTTTCTCGTTCCAAACGTATCAGTTACATGACCAACAGTTGGCCATATAAAGTTCACTTCATTGATTGTGTCGTTTGCGTTTGCAAATGATACTGTAGTGCTTATAAATAAAATCCCAATCGAAAGGGCAATCGCCATTACAATTAAAAACCGCCTTATATAATCGTACATGTGATCCTCCTGTTTTTTAAACATTCTTTTTCTACAATCCTATCCTATGGAAACTTAGATCAATTTATAACAACTTTATGGCTTTTAAGACGAAACGTTTATAAGATTCCCCATATAATGATTAAATTATTCATTATAGTGCCAGTTAGTCATTGTATTAATGAGCCAATGACAGTATTTATAATAATGAATTGCTAAACTGACACTATATGATCAATCACTTCAATTCGATGCTATTAAATTATCAGGTAGATTAGACCCGAATACTTGAACCTCAACCTTTCCTGTTTGTAGATTTGTTTCTATACTAATTAATATTGGAATATCATAATGATTTCGAAACTTAAAATCTGGTCCGCCCCACGAAACTGTAGCATCGCGATTTTTTGGTACGTACCCGATTTCTCTAGAATGGCTATGTCGCTCGATGATTTCTAGTCCAGCTTGATCAACCGCATTGTATAACGTTGATGAAGTTTGGCAAATCCCACCACCAATGCCCATGACAAATTCTTTATTTACAATTTCTTTTGCCTCCTGATAACCTCTTTCTATCGTTCGTTGTCCTACAACTTTATTAAATGAAAATATTTCATTAGGTCCAAGTACATAATGATCAATTGCTTGCGATGATAGCTTTATGTTTTGAGACCTTCCAGTTACGCTAGGATCAAAGTAAGTCGTATACGTACTTAATATCGTATTTTTTATTATTTCTAAGTCTTCGATTGTGACTTTGGGCTCTTCTTCATAGATCGGTAAAATTAATTCCTTATTATAATAGGCCAAACTCATCATTATCTCTACCAACTCTTGCTCAGATAAAATCACCCTATTTCTACCAGGTCTAATTTCTCCATCACGTGTAATAGATGGGTTAATAAGGGATTGATCAATTCCTAACGCTAATTGCCTTGCTACAAGGGCAGCTTTATCTTTATTAATTCCCTTATCAGCTTGGAAATCTAACTCTGATACCTCCAGCGTTAAAAGAACCTCACCGGTACGTCCATCGATAAGCGACCAAAGAAGTTCAATTTCACTTTTTTCTTGTAGGTGAATTTGTCTTAGTAAATAAGCCTCTTTACTTTCTTTATTACTTTCTTCCCCTACGTTATTATTAACATCAAAACAGCCATTTAAAAGGAACAGTGCCGTAAAAGCAATAAATATATTCTTCATCTATGTCCCACCCCTTCAAATTCCTACGAAATAATATATGGAATAGGACATTATTTTGATTACAGAAAATAGGATTAATTTCATAATTTTTTTGAATCATTCAGTATTTCATCATAAACAAAAAAAAGATGCAAACCTTTTTAGGTCATACATCTCCTCTTGCTTTTTTATTATTCTTTCTCTTTTGGCTTCTCACCTCTAAACACCAAGGCACTTCTCTCATATTCAACATCTCTGACCCCGTAGCGATAATTTATAACTCTTGCTATAGCAAAGAAGTAATCCGATAAACGGTTTAAATATTTTAAAACTATCGGGTTTATCTCATCTATTTTTTGCAGTTGAACAACAAGTCGCTCAGCTCTTCGAGTAACTGTTCGACAAAGATGAACAGTAGCAGCTGCTTTAGAACCGCCAGGTAAAATAAATTTCTCAAGTTCAGGTGCTTCTATAATATATTCATCAATTCGTTCCTCAAGAAAGGTAATCATTTCATCTTTTGCTTTAAAGGGATATTTCCTAGAAACGATCGCTAAATCACCTCCGCAATCAAAAAGCTCATGCTGAATTTTTTCTAACTCGCCTAGAATGTCCCCAAATAACTTCTCATCGAGCAGTGTTACAGCAAGACCTACAAAACTATTAACTTCATCGATTGTCCCATACGCTTCAACACGTACATGATCTTTGTCTAATCTGCCACCAATAACACTTGTTTTACCTTCATCACCGGTTCTTGTATATAGTTTCATTTCGTCGCCTCCTCAATTTTTTAAAACTTGCTGCAAACCATACCAGATTAATGAAACTTTTGTTGCCTTTAACGATAATTCTTGAAAACAACGTCCGACATCATCGCGAATTATTCGCTCTAGTTTTTCTGTTGGAACAATCCCTTTACCTATATCGGTTCCAATAATTATAAGTTCTCGTTTACCTGATTGTTTCTCCCAATTTAAAAGTACTTCAAGCCAATTTTGAAATGACGGAAGTGCAGATTTTTTGTTTTTGATAAGGTCGATAACAATTTGCTCTGCTCCCTCTATAACTATTATATTCGTATCGATACTGTAAGCTAGCAGGTTAAAATGACTTTCACTTTGCTCATAACAGTTAAACCAACTACAGTTTTGCTCATTTAATTGATAATTCTTTATGACCCAGCTCTTTTTGCCGTGAAAGGCTCCACCAGTGACGAAGTGCATCTCCATCCTCCTTCCAACAACAGTTGACGTTGCCAACTCAACGTGTATCCACCAAAATAATCTATTTCCCAGTCCCACCAGGATTTATGAACATACTCGGGGGAATATTCATCTAGCAAAAGGCGTATCGTTCCACCGTGAGTTACGATAAGGATCTTTCGATTTTGCATTTGACAGAATTGAGCAATTATTTCACGCCAGGATTGTAATACTCGTGTTTTAAACTGAAGAAACGCTTCTCCCTCTGGTAGGTCTGTATGAAATGGTTCATTTATCCAATTTTGATAATGTTGACTATCTTTTAACTCTTGATACGTTTTCCCTTCCCATATACCAAAGTTTATTTCTCTTAGTCGTCGATCCTCTATAATAATAGCTTGGGAAGAAGTAACTAGCTCCGCTGTTTCTTTACATCGCTTTAGGTCACTTGTATAAATAACATCGAAAGAACCATAAAGTTTAGAAACGTAATCTGATTTTAGAGCGTCTTCATCGAGGCATACGTCCATCCAACCAATATACTTTCGCTCTTTATTCTCTTTTGTTATCCCGTGACGAAGCAGAGTAATAGATACAAT
Organism: Anaerobacillus sp.; assembly: GCF_046314235.1. Classification (NCBI taxonomy): domain Bacteria; kingdom Bacillati; phylum Bacillota; class Bacilli; order Caryophanales; family Bacillaceae; genus Anaerobacillus; species Anaerobacillus sp. Next base: position 21,710 of record NZ_JBKBWN010000011.1, on the reverse strand, counting down.
GTCATCCATAACCATAATTCCCCTCCCTCGACACTAGCACCTAAAGTATCGCCAGTAATTCCACCAAAAAAATGTTCGTCAATTTTAGCTGAGATAAAATAGAAGCAGACACTACTAAAAAACAAAATTACGACATACACAAATAAATGTTGAAAAAATAATACGTTAATTAAGAATAGAGTTAGCATCATAAGAAAATAACTAAAACTATCTTTTTTCTGAATAAACACTTGCATTCCGAAAGCCATTCCTTCTTGTCTGGCTGTAACCCCATAATATAACTTCATTCCCAAGATCACTCTTGTAAAAATAGGTATTAGAACAACAATAAGATAATCTTTTACATCAAGTATCATAATGACTTCATAAATAATAATAATTTTCCAAACTAACAATAAAAACAATGAAATAGCTGCAAATGCACCAATACGAGAATCTTTCATAACTTCTAATTTACCCTGCTTGCTTTTGTAAGAAAAAAAAGCGTCACTACAATCCATCCAACCATCTAAATGGAGGCCACCTGAATAAACAATTGACAAAGTAACTAACAATAGTGCAATAACTAACGGTGACACATTTGTCCACTCGTTCATAATAAACAATAAGCCAAACAGTAATACACCTAAAATCGCACCAACAACAGGAAAGGCGGCAACACAAACACGTACTTGCTTCTGCTCATAAGGAACCTGTTTTTTTAATGGCACTGTTGATAAGAATTGAAATGAACAAATTAAGCCTTCAATAACTACTTTCCATAACATTCCAGATTTTCTCCCCATTTTTGGACAATTTAAGCGAAATTTGATAAAGCACTTTATTTAGAACTTTCTTTCCAACATTACAGCAGCTATTACACCAACTAATGTTCACTTTTGACACACCCTTTTAACTTTAGAGGAATTCCCGCCTCAACTAAATAAACATCGTCTGCAGTTTGAACAATCTTTTGATGCAGTTCACCAATGAGTTTCATATAAGTTAACGTTGCTTTGCTGTAATACAGGCCACCATTTAATAGTTCATTAGAAACAATAAGCAAAGTAAAGTTGTTTTTTTGAGCATCAATTAAAAAATTCATAATTCGTTCAGAAATATCCTGTTGAATACTGAGATTATCCCAGCTTTGCAAATTGCGAAACAATTCATTTGCTATAAGAGTAGTTAAACAATCTATTAAAATAACTTGATTTTGCTTTAAATTAGTATAGATAAGCTCGAGCCCCGTCGACTGTTCCCATGTTTCCCATGTAAATCCACTTTCGTTCCGCTGTTCTTGGTGCTTTTGTATTCGGATTTCTATCTCAGTATCATATTTTTTACTAGTAGCGATGTATATCAGTTTATTTCGTACTGGTGTTACAAGTGAATAAGCTAATTTCTCAGCGAATGAGCTTTTGCCACTTCTCACTCCTCCCGTAATAAAAACTAGCATCGCTGTTTCCACCTTTGTAATACCGTTAGTAGTTGATTGTTTTCTTCCACAGTCTTGATTGCCAACCTGAGATATCGACCTTCTAAAGTAGGGAAATTGTATGTATGACGTGGAATTAAGCCGTTCTCAATTAAATATTTCATTAATATTAAGCAGTCTTCTTGCTTTTCTACTTCGCGCAAAAGGTAAAAATTCACTTGTGAATTTGATGTTTCATAACCTAATTGTTGTAAGCGATAAAAAACTCGCTTACGTTCTACTGTAACAAACTCTTGTACGTTCTTTACATACTGCACATCCTCTATACAGTCGCACCCTAACAATTGTGCAATCCCGTTTACACTCCAGGGATTTTGTAACTTACTTATGTTTTTAATAATTATTGGATTAGCTGCCATATATCCTAAACGAAGACCTGCGATACCATACATTTTTGTTAACGACCGTAACACGATTAAATTAGGGTACCTCTTTATTAACTGAATAAGAGTTTTCCCTTCTTCTTGAAAATCGAAAAATGCTTCATCAATGACGACAGTAATATCAACCAAAGCTAAACTTTTAATTACATCTTCTAATTGTCTCAAGGGGTAGGCCACACCTGTTGGATTGTTTGGATTACAAATAAATAATAATTGACTTTTCAAACAGCCTTGAAGTATTTTATCTACATCAAATAACCATGGTTCATTGAGTACAATGGCTTCGATATCGCAGCCAAAAGTTCGGCAAGCGTCCCGATACTCTGAAAAAGTCGGTTCAACGATTGCAACTCGTTTTCTTTGGAAATACATTGCAATTAAAAATATTAATTGGGCTACTCCATTTCCTACTAATAGTTCATTAGTAGCGAGATGTTCTTTTTCAGCAATTACCATTTTTAATTTTTCCGATGTTGGATCAGGATATTTTGTTATCACTTCTAGATAATTGTTCCAGTTGTCAACTACATGCCTTTGTATTGGAAGGGGTGTTGTATTTACACTGAAATCAATCGCGTTTTCTTGAAGCGGTAATTGTAAAAGCTTTGTTAAATGTTTTGGATTAGCTCCATGACTAGGTAGTTGCATAAATTAATCCTCCTACCATCCATAAAAAAATTAGAAAGCCTATGCATGTACGAACCATGATATTATTAGCAAAAATGATGTGATCACGTTGCAATGGAAAAATCGGATCGCCCATCAATGCTCTTAAAGACTCAATTCCTTTATACGTATTCCTTCCCCCTAGCTGTACAGCTAAGAGCGCTGCCATCGCTGCCTCAAGCCAGCCGCTGTTAGGGCTTGGATGTTTCTTGGCATCACGAATTACTATTTTAAAACAACCAACCTTGCTTACCTGTGAACGATTAATAAGCACCATAATAACCCCTGTAATACGACTAGGTAGTAGATTTAACAGGTCATCTAAGCGTGCTGAAGCCCAACCAAAATCGTAGTATCGCTCATTTTTATAACCAACCATCGAATCACATGTATTAACCGCCCGATAGACAATCGCTAATACTCCACCACCCAAGAGAGCATAAAAAAGTGGGGCAGTAATCCCGTCACTTGTGTTTTCAGCTACTGTTTCAACTGCACCGCGAACGATATCTTCCTCATTTAAATTTTGAGTATCTCTACCTACAATCATCGCTAATTTTTTTCTAGCTGTAATAAAATCGTTTCTCTTAAGAGGTAAATAAACTTCCATGGCAGCATCCTTTAAACCTTTTGTAGCAATAGTCGTCGAAATGATAAATGCTTCAACTAATACGCCTATCCCCCAATGCAATTGATAACTTACTAATATAAGGGAACCAACAATTAAAGTAATAATCGTTAAATAGAAAAGCAAAAAGACTATCCCTTTCGGTTTTCTATTTTGGCCTTGATTAAGCCGCTGCTCAAATATAGTTATTAATTTACCCATCCCTCTAACAGGATGTGGTAGCCACTTCGGGTCACCAATTAGTAAGTCAATAATAAATGCTAGCGTTAGTGCTATTATATGTGTTTCAATGTTCATTGACCTACTCCACGCTTCCTGTTAGAACGAATGGCATCTAATGTGGCTTCATAAACTGCCAAACCAATCGTTTTTCCTAGGCTGGTAATTGTTCCGGCATAATTAAATTCAGTTCCTGTTTGTGTTCCAGCAATCATCATACTATCAGTTGATGTCCCTGTAGCGATCGTCTTCATGACTGGATCTCTAACTTCTTCATCTTGTAAAGCTTTAACTTTTGCTTCTGTTGCAGTCATCATCGCCTGAACAAAGGCTGCTTCGGTTAGGTTACCCTTAATAAAAATCCATGTGTTTATGGTGCCAACTGTCTTTCGTCGCTCATTTTGATAGTAAGACCTAGAAGCATCAACAGCATTTGATAATCCCGCAGTAACTACAACAAAGACAGAAAATTCTTTTTCATTTTTTTGAATGAATGATACATCTTCTAGCTTAGCAGCTGTCATCATACCAACCGTTTCAGTAAAATCTATTTTTTTTGCCGATAAATAAGTTTTAAATTCAGCTTCAGCATCATCATAATTATACTCTTTATCTACATGTCTATTTACAAAGGTTCGCACCCAGTTAAAACCAGCCCCTATTATAGCAGATGATAACGTCTTAAGAAGGACTGGACTTTCAACTATGATCATTTCAATTGATTGGGTTATCTTTAAATTTTGTAAGATGTTTTTGTCATCATCTACCTGCTTTTCTTTCATAACACTGGTTCACCCCTAATTTCTAGACTTTCCTTGCCTTATCCAAGATAACTCGAATACAGGTCCCCCAATTAAGGTAGTAATTACACCGATTGGTATTTCTGTAGGCACAATAATAGTTCTTGGAAGTAAATCAGCCAATACTTTTTTTGCAAAGCAATAAACCTATAAGAAAAATAAAAAGTTCCCGAAAACGGGAACTTTGGTTAGTCAGATATATGCCAAGTTACTAATAGATAACTAAGTACATAACTGCTTCACCTTTTCCGCGAAGGTTTCACATATTTCCTTAAGGCAGGTCTCCTGACTTACGCATAGCAAATGTTTTTCCTTCCCATCACAGGGACGTGACAGTGGATCAAATAAACATTCTAGCGTTTACAGTGGCGGGACCGTGCTGGACTTACACCAGCTTCCCTATTAACACTTTACCTAAATAAAGTGACCTTAAAGATTTTATTATTAATTTAATAATCTTATTATACATAAAATTCTTCCTATAAGAAAAGCTTTTTGTTTTCTTGTGGATTTTGGCTGATGATTTTTAAACAAGCCAATTTTACAGGTATAAGCATAACAGTGCAGGGAAAGAAGTTCCTAAATTTAACACTCTGAGTTACGAGGTAGAGCTCCTGAATGTGTAATATGTTATAATTTAGCTGTAATATCTAAAATTATTTGGGAGGTTATGCAAGTGGGAGTAGAAGAACATCGAAAAGAAGCACCTAAAACCGTTAACTGTATGATCATCACTGTTTCCGATACGCGAACAGTTGAAACTGACAAGAGTGGTCAACTAATGAAAGAATTATTAACAGAAAATGGAAATTATCACGTTGTTGACTATCATATTGTTAAAGATGAGTATACACAAATTCAATCCTTAATTCGGGAAGCATCGGAACGTCCTGAAGTCGAAGCTGTCTTGCTAAACGGAGGAACTGGAATTACGTTTAGAGACACTACATATGAAGCAGTAAGAGACATGTTAGATAAAGAGATGCCTGGTTTTGGGGAGATCTTTCGATATTTAAGCTATGTAGAAGACATTGGTCCTGCTGCAATTTTAAGCCGTGCAATTGCCGGTGTACGTGGAGCAACTGCCGTTTTCTCAATGCCCGGTTCGTCTGGTGCAGTAAAACTTGCTATGAACAAAATAATCGTTCCAGAATTAGCTCATGTTATGCGTGAAATTTACAAAGATGCTAAAAAATAAATAAAATTAAAGTCGCTGTCTTCCCTGTCTCCTCGCTGTAAAATTCTAACGAATTTTAGATGCTCGTTCAAGGAAATCCAGCGACTTTTAGTTAATACTCACTCAAAAGCATTTTTCATACAAAATTCTCTACAAATTGTTTCATAAGAAACAATTTTTTTCGTAGTAATTGTTTATCATTCATCATTTTTCGAAGGGATAAAGAAGGAAAATGTCGTTCCTTCACCTAATTTGCTGTGAACTGATACATGTCCATTATGAGCTTCAACGATGTTCTTAACGATAGCTAGTCCAAGTCCTGTACCCGATCTTCCCCTTGTCCGCGCTTTATCAGCTTTATAAAACCGTTCAAACACGAATGGCAAATCTTCTTCAGGTATTCCTGAACCAGTGTCATGAACGTCTACTTTTATGCCATCTCTAAGCGGAGAAACTGCTAAAATGACGGATCCTTGATCACTTGTATGGCGCATTGCATTATCAATCAAGTTTGTTAATACTTGCTCAATTCGATCTGCATCTATTAAAATTTCTTGCTCAATATCTGCAATTTCAGCTTTTAGCTGAATATTATGGTCATTTGCCATACCTTGGAACTTTCTCAACACTCTTCTAGAAAATTCTCTAATATTAATTGGCTCAATATTTAATTGAATATGACCAGCTTCCATTCTTGCTAGATCAAGGAGCTCATTAACTAGGCGTCCCATTCTTAAAGATTCATCATAAATGATTTGCGCAAGTTCTTTATTCTCTTCTTCCGAACCAGCGATATCATCAATAATCGCCTCACTATAACCTTGTAACATAGCAATAGGTGTGCGCAATTCATGAGAAACATTTGCAATAAAGTCTTTTCGCAACTTATCATGTAATCGTTCTTCAGTCATATCCCGAAGAACTGCAACCGCTCCCCTGACAAAGTTTTCATCATAAAGAGGTGTCATTAATACAACCCATGTTCTCCCTTGAACATCGACTTCCGCCATTTGTTCTTTTTCTAAGGCTACAACTTGTTGAAAGAGCTTTTTGATGGCCTTTGGCAAATCATCAGTACTTTCAATACTATTTGTACTTTGCTCAAAATGCCATGCTTGAATAAATTGCTTAGCAGGAGGATTTGTTAACACAATAGATCCCTTTCGATCTAAGGTAATGACTCCATCTGCCATACTACTAAGAATTCTCGATAACTGTTCCTTTTCTTGATTTAGAGCAGTTAAATTTGTGTTAAGGACTCTTCCCATACGATTAAAAGCCATTGCTAGTGACCCAATTTCATCTCGTGTTAAAATTGGCACCTTCGTATCAAAATTTCCTTTCGCCACTTCTAAGGAGGCTTGGCGCATCTTCCTCAGTGGGGCAGTAATTCTTGTTGATAAGAAAAAAGCAAAAATTGTAGTTAATACAATGGCAATACCTGCAGCTAGAAAGATAATATGCTTTGTCTGAGCTAGAGCTTCTTCAACCACTTCCAGATATTGGTATACATATAAGACACCAGTACGATTTTGAACTAAGTCTACAGGCATTCCAACGACTAACACTTCATTATGAATTTCCTCGCCATTTAAATAAAATGGAAAGTCTCCCCTTGTAATCACTACTTCCTTATTAGTGATTACTTTAGCTAGACTAGGATTCGATTGGAATATTTCTACAGGAATTTTCTCGTCCTCATCTGGATAATACAAAAGTTCACCTTCATCTAAGACAAGTAGCAATTTCATTGAGTAATTATCAATTAACCGCTTACTTGTTGAAAGGGCTACTTCTTCTGTTTCATATTCTTCTAAAATCGAAGCAATCATAATTGCATGATTTGTAAGCTGTTCTTCAGCCTGATCAGTATGGAATTTTTCAAAGTATTGTAAAAGCATAATTGTTAGTATCGTTAAAACAACGGAGACTAACAAAAGAATTGTAAACCAAAGCTTACCTACTACACTTCTCCAAAACATTACTCTTTCACTGCCTCAAACTTATAGCCAACACCCCAAACAGTAGAAATCATTGCAGCTGCTTCTGGAGAAATGCGGTTTAATTTCTCACGTAGACGTTTAATATGAGTGTCTACCGTACGTAGATCTCCAAAAAATTCATAATTCCAAACATCCTTTAATAATTGTTCACGAGCAAACACTTTATCCGGAGATTGTGCCAAATAGTAAAGTAACTCATACTCCTTTGGAGTTAAACTAATTTCAGCGCCATCGACAGTAACTCGGTGTGCATCGTTATCAATTGTTAAATGTGGGAATACTAAAACATCTTTACTGGATGTTTCCGTCTGTAAAAATTTGGTAGAAGATGATCTTCTAAGTAATGCTTTTACACGAAGAACAACTTCTCTTGGACTAAATGGCTTAACAATGTAATCGTCTGTTCCAGCTTCGAATCCTTGAACCCGATTAGCTTCTTCACCTTTTGCCGTTAGCATAATAATTGGAGTAGCCTTTGACTTACGCAGTTCTTGACAGACTTCAATTCCGTCCATTCCAGGCATCATAATATCTAATAAAATTAAGTCATAATTATTGTCAACGGCCATTTGAAGGGCGATTTCCCCATTTTCTGCGTCTTCTACTTCATAATTTTCTCTTTCAAGATACATTTTTAAAAGACGGCGGATACGCTCCTCGTCATCAACTACTAAAATTTTTGCTTCCTTTGACATAAATAACTCCCCCTCAAGCTTTTAAAAATACAGGATTAAAAAAAATTATACCTACTATAAGTATATTACATAATAATATATTTTAACATAACATCTACATTTGACTATAAAAAATTGTCTCTTGATTAATTATTTCGGTTTCTTATCACAAAAAACGCTTCGGTTAAATGCCAATCCGAAGCGTTTTACTTTTAGAATTTAAGCATAGGAATGTAACCCTGCAATAACCAAGTTGACAAAAATTAAGTTAAACATAATAATCGCAAAACCAATCACGCATAGCCATGCCGACCTTTCGCCATGCCACCCTCTTGATAACCGCAAATGAAGGTATGCTGCGTAATATAAAAATGTAATTAACGCCCAAACTTCTTTAGGATCCCAGGCCCAAAAGCGTGTCCAAGCAATTTGTGCCCATATCATTGCAAAGATTAATCCACCTAAAGTGAAAATTGGAAAACCAATAGCAATGGCACGGTAACTAATTTCGTCTGCAGAATGCGGACTAACTCCACGAAGAAAAGGTTGAAATAATTGACCAACTTTCCTTCTCGTTAAAATTCTAACAAGATAATACAAGATTAATCCGGTAAATAATGACCAAATAACTGTATTTAAATCACTACTCTTAATATTAGGATGGACATTAAAAAGTGGTGACAATCGCCCTTCTGTTAAAAGCACACCCTCATTAGGTCCGACAAGAGCTGGCAAGTGATAGAGCATTTCTGCCTCATTTCCTTTTTCATTTATATAAGTAAACTGTGCCTCATAGTTCAACGCATTAAATGTAGAAGTTATTAAGATAAATCCGACTAAACTTATGATTGAATACAGTACAAATTCAATTGCCTTCACTTGCTTATCGTTCTTCTTAAAGTCAATAGTTCTTAACAAATAAATTAAGCCGCCCGCAAAACCTATCGCTAAAATCCCCTGACCTAGCGCAGTTGTTATAACGTGAATTTTTAACCAATAGCTTTGCAGTGCTGGAATGAGTGGTGATATCTCACTAGGGAACATTGATGCATAAGCGATAATTAGCATGACAACTGGCATTGTAAAAAAACCAAGGACATTCGTTTTATATATTGGATAGATAATCACAAAAGCAAGTGACATCATAATTCCTAAAAACGTAGTGTACTCAAATAGATTACTAACAGGAGCATGTCCAGCAGCAATCCAACGAGTAACAAAATACCCTACGGCAAACAATAACGCCACAATAGATGAAGTATAGCCTAATATTCCAGCTCGATTTTGTTCTTCTCCCGCTTTGTTTTTAAACTTTTTTCCAGTTAGCGAAACAGCAAAAAAGATTGTAGCGATTAAATAAACGAAAAAAGCAATTAATAATAAATTACTACTTAACTGAGCCACTTTTTGCCCTCCCTTTTTCTAATGGTAAATTTGAAATTTACACTTTTTCTTCTGCTTCTACTTTATCAATTGGCATTGTCAGTTGTGTGGAATTGACGATAGCTTCAATGTCCTTCTTTAATCCGTACCAGTTTTTATTCGTGTGAGCAGAAAGCCATACCTCATCGTTCACCTTTTGGATCCATATTCGACGATGTGTCCAGTACATTCCCTGAATTAAGCCAATCATAAAGATAATCCCACCAACAATCAGTATCCCTAATGTGTGATCTTTTCTAACAACTAAGTTGGTCACATCGTTCATTTCAATATCAACAAATCTCATTCGATGTGTGTTTTCTCCATTAATATCTTGATTCGTTTGAATTCCGACAAAAGAGATTTCACCTTCTTCATTATCGGGAGTGATCATCTTAAAAATGAAAGCCGGGTTATTCGGTATTCGAGATTTCGATGCCGGAGTACGGTTTTCGTCAAAGTGAAAATCAGGAAAATATTCAATGATTTCGATTTTATAACCATTATCTAAGTCATAGACAGAGCTAGGGTCATATGTTGAAACATCAATTCTACCAAAACGATTTCCAGTCTCTAGTTCTTCTAGCTCAAAGCTCATTTGACTTATTTCATTTTGCTTAAAGGCATATTGGTATAAGGCATAGCTATTAAACTTGAACGGATCATTTACTTTAATGTCATGCTTTGCTATTTCAACTAGTTCTGGTTCTCTCCCAACAACACCATCGTCTACTCGTTGAAACAACGTTGCCGAAGTTTGATACGTTTTCACGACTGGGCTGCCTACTCTTGTTAATGCGTCTTGAAAGCGCTCATCCGTATCATCATAAAATTCGACGAGAAACTGATCATTTCTCAGAAAGAATTCACCATCAGTTCCTCGAATTACAACAGTTTCTCCTTCTCTAACCCAAATGTTTTCATCAACATACATCCCTGGGAAAAAGCGGAGCATACAACCTATTAGAAAGATAATGAGACCGATATGATTGACATAGGGACCCCATCTTGAAAATCGACCTTTTTCGGCGACGAGATTACCATTCTCTTCAGTTATGTTGTACTTTTTTAATTTTGATTTTTGCTTCGCTTGTTCGATAGTTTCACTAAAATCATTTACTTTTGAAATCCCATGAACTCTTTGCTTTTGCAAAAATACCGCGTGACGTGTGACACGTTGTGTTTTTAAGGCACGGTGTAATGGTACAACGCGATCAAGACTACAAATAATTAATGAGACACCTAAGGAAGCAATTAAAAGCATGTACCACCAAGAGTTATATAAATCATGAAAACCGAATGAATAATATAATTGACCTAATGTACCGTATTCGTCCTGGTAAAATAAACTTGGGTTAGCACCTGGGGGGATATACATTTCCTGAGGAAAGATTGTTCCTATGCTTGATGCTAACAAAGTAATAACAATTATCCAAATCCCAACTTTGACACTTGAGAAAAAGTTCCAAACCTTATCTATAATTGTCTTATTATACGTTTGCGACCGCCTGGCGACACCTTCATAACGCATATTAATTAATCCCTTTTCTTCTTCCTCAAAGAAAGGTTTTCCACAAGACTCGCAAATTACTGTGCCGTATGGATTTACATGACCACACTCACATTTTACTTTTTCCATTTATGACACCTCATTGTGGAGTAGGTAATAGTTTTTGAACATAGTTTTCAACCATTTGCTCTGTCATACCACCAATTCTACGTTCAATCACAACTCCGTTTTCGTCTATTAAAAAAGTTGCCGGTAATTCTCTAACTCCATAAACTTGACTAACTTGCAAACCTTTATCCAATAAAATCGGAAATGACAAGCCATAACGTTGTACGAACCGATCAATCGCCAAAGGTGCTTCATCAAAGTTTACAGCGAGGACAACAATTCCCTGGTCTTTGTATTGTTGGTAGCTGCTTTCCATATAAGGCATTTCATCACGGCACGGTGGACAAACAGTAGCCCAAAAGTTTAGAAAAACACCTTTGCCTTTTAGGTCGGCTAATTCTATTTCTCTTCCCTCTAAATCTGTTAACACAAAATTAGGCGCCAAATCCCCTACACTAACAATATCTTTCTGATTTAAAAAGCTTGTATAAAATGTATAGCCTAAAGCTAAAGTAATTCCTAGAAGTACGACGAGGCGGGTGATAAAACGCCGGTTTTTCATGTTGTACCTCTCCTCCCCCTAAAACTTTTATTTTAACCATATCTATATTAACACTACTTTAAGGTTAGTAACAATTTTATTGCACTACTTATTTTCTGCCAATTCTCGTAATTGCTTGATCTCATGTGGTCTAAGCTCTCTTGCTTCACCAGTATTTAACCCTTTTAATGTTAAAAACCCATACATTTCTCGCTTTAATTTCAGTACCGGATGGCCAATTGCTTCGAACATCCGTCTAACCTGCCGATTTCTGCCTTCATGAATTGAAATTTCAATAATTGAAGTACCCGTTTTCGGATTACCAGACACAAACTTGACTCTAGCTGGGGCCGTTTTTCCATCTTCTAGCATAATTCCTTTTTCGAGCTGCTTTAGTTTCTCCCGACTTGGAACACCTTGAACTTTTGCCATATACATTTTTGTTATTTTATATTTAGGGTGCATCAAAATATTTGCCAATTCACCATCATTGGTCATTAACAGTAAGCCAGATGTGTCATAATCTAATCTTCCAACTGGAAACAACCGGTGTTCATTACTGAAAAAGTCAGTGACTACTCTTCTGCCTTTGTCATCACTTACACTAGAGATAACCCCTGTTGGTTTATATAGCATATAATAGACAGGCTCCTCACGATCAAGAGGAACCCCATCGACCTCTACTTTATCTTTTCTAGGTGTTACCTTTGTACCTAACTCAGTAACAACCTCACCATTAACTGTTACTCGACCTTCTTTAATAAGCTCTTCTGCTTTTCTTCTCGAAGCAACCCCTGCTTGAGCAATAATTTTTTGTAAACGTTCCATTACTTCCACCTCATACATATTTAAATTTTTTCATTTTAAAGAGATTTGTCTTTATCCACGATAGTAAAATGACAGAAAAATAAAGCTGATAAAACTTACTTTCATTGTTCATTGTACATCATAAACGGACCATTACCTATTATAAGCAATACTACCATGTTTTTAACAACTTTATTTTTATTTATGGTAAGTTCTGATCAAAAAAGAAAGGCCTACAATTTGTAGGCCTCCAAGTTTCACTTTTTTATTTACTTACATTGAGCCAAAAACAATCGTTACAACAGCAATTGATGCAATAATTCCAACTACATCAGCTAGTAATCCAACTTTTAAAGCATCACCCATTTTTTTTATTCCAACCGCTCCAAAATAAACGGTTAAAACATAGAATGTCGTGTCAGTACTTCCTTGCATTGTAGACGCTAATCTACCTATGAACGAGTCTGGTCCATATGTAGCAATTAAGTCTGAAGTCATCCCTAAGGCTCCTGTTCCTGATATAGGACGAATAAACGCCAGTGGAACAATTTCAGTAGGAACACCAATGGCTTGCAAAGCTGGTTTTAATAAATTTATAAAAAAGTCCATTGCTCCCGAAGCCCGAAAAACGGATATTGCGACTAACATCCCAACTAAATAAGGAATGATTGAAATTGCCATGCCAAACCCTTCTTTAGCTCCGTCCACAAATGTTTCATATGTAGGAACTCGTTTCACTGTTCCATATAATAATATAAATATAATTAATAACGGAATAAGCCAAATTGAAATTACACTAATCCAAGCCATTACAAATCCCTACCTTTTTTGACACGACGATAATAAAAGAAGCGATCAATCATTATTGCTGCTAATGTCGAACAAGTCGTTGCGATTAAAGTTGTTCCAACAATTTCTGTCGGATTTACAGAACCATAATTCATCCGAATCGAAATCACAGTAGTTGGAATTAGGGTAATGCTAGCTGTATTAATGGCAAGCAACGTAATCATTGAACGACTTGCAGAATCTTTATTACCGTTCAATGCTTTTAACTGTTCCATTGCTTTAATACCCATTGGCGTTGCTGCATTTCCCAAGCCAAATAAATTTGCCGTCATATTCGATAAAATGTAGCCCATCGCTGGATGATTACTCGGAACCTCAGGAAACAGCCTTGTTGCAATTGGTTTCATTATTTTCGCTAACCCGTCTAAAAGTCCAGAAGCTTGGGCAATTCGCATTAAACCTAACCAAAACACTAGAATACTAATTAAGCCAATGCATATGGAAACTGCATCCTGCGCCCCTTTAAAAATGGCTTCATTGACCGCATCCATTTTGCCATTTAATGCGGCAAAGATGATACCGATGATTAGCATTAACATCCATATAATATTAACCATCTTTGTTAACTCCTAGTGTCATAGAAACTAACTCAATAAACTTAGACCAGAAGTTTTTTTTCTCCTCTTGTAAATTACCAATAAATGAGAGCGGCACTTCACCAATAACTGTTCCATTAAGTTCGATGCTGATTTTCCCGACAGGATTAGGAATGCCATTTTCTTTCCATTCGTTCGCTTTTGGCGGGGTGTATAAAGTTATTTTTTTACTAATCGCTGTTTTTTCTCCGGCTGTTAACGGGTACTCGAATGTATAATTTGCACTTACTTTATCTTTATAAAATTCATCTTGAAGGTTATCAACAATCCCTTCTTTAACAACAGGGTACACTTCGAATGTATCAAAACCCCAATTATACATATACATGTGGTCCTGCCAATCACTAGGTGCATTTATTGTTACGGCAATTAAATTGACATCATCTTTTGTAGCCGTTGAGACTAAAGTACGCTTTGCCCTTTTTGTATAGCCTGTTTTTCCACCTGTACAATACTTATATAGTTGCGTAAGAAGCCGATTTTTATTTTGCCAAATACGGTCCCAGTTTTCCCCTTCTTGTGGTGCTCGGTAACTTTTAGTTCCTGAAATTTCCCGATACTTTTCATCTTTCATCGCATACCTAGTAAGAAGTGCCATGTCATATGCAGTAGAATAATGTTCTTCATGGTCATCTAAGCCATGGGGATTATTGAATACCGTTTTATTCATTCCAATTTCTTTCGCTTTTTCATTCATCAGATAAACAAATCCATCTAAACTACCGCCTACATGTTCAGCAATAGCTACTGCTGCATCATTTCCAGAACGGAGCATGAGTCCGTATACTAAATCTTCAAGCTTAATTTTTTCCCCTAGTCTTAAGTAAAGTGAAGATCCTTCTGTTCCAAATGCATTACTACTTACTGTTACGATTTCATCCATTTCCCCTGATTCGATTGCTAAAATGGCTGTCATTATTTTCGTTATACTAGCAATACGCAGTTGCTTATGAGCATCCTTTTCGTAAAGCACTCGTCCACTTTCTTGCTCAATTAAAATCGCTGCTTGCCCTGATACGGATAAATTATTTGCTCCTACGTTTACTGTTGATATTGAAAATAGTAACAAAAATACTATAACACCCAAGTTTATTTTCTCTAATTTTTTTTTCACCATTTTCGATACCTCGTCCCTTTGTCTGTTTTGTACAAGTGTATGCACAAAAAAAGACGTTATGATTACAGTTTCGAATAATATAAAAAACTCAAGCACTTTATATTCGCCTAACATCGTTCAAACGAAAAAAAGTAAACCCGCTATTTATGCAGATTTACCTTCTAAATATTTCTTGATACTTTTATATTAGTGTAAATATTTATTTACCTTTTTTAGTACATCGTTCATTTCGGAAGCACAATTTATAAATAAAGCTTTGGCATCTTGATTTTCGGTTTGGAGCGAAAAAATTTCTAAATCTGCTTGAACTTTTTTTATCGAAGCTAATAACAGTGGCTTTTCTTTAGGCTCAGGGACTTTTATTTTATCATCAAAAAGATCCACGGAAAGTTCTCCGAAGCTATCAACTTGTCCAAGATAAACATTTTCAATAGCAACCCCTTGTTTTTCTAACTCTCCCTCAAGCCAGCCACGATTTAAGCCAATGGTTGCTAAAGCTTCATCGATTACTTTTCCATCCATAGCTATTGTTTGTGGTTCTTTAATTGGTGCAACTGGAATTAACATATCTTTTGCGGTTAATGGCTGATTTTCTTTTTTTAGTAAAACGTTAATATCACCGCTCGATTCAAGGACGGCAAATTCTACATCTGCGACTTTAAAAACATTTTTTGCTCGTAGTTGCTTCAATAGATCATCAGTCGTAAAACGTTCTTTCTTTAAATTATCTTCTAATACTTTGCCGTCTTTAATTACTGGTATCCCTTTACCAAAGATAAAGTTTCGAAACGCAATACTTTTCAAGGAAATGTAGTTTACAATCCCGACAATCGCAAGCCATGTGATAAGCGCTGTTAGCGAATATCCTACTGGAATTGCTATATTAAAGGATCCAATTGCCAATATAACACCAATAATGAACATCGATGTTGCTTCGAAATAAGAGAAATGAGCAATTGATTTTTTGATAAAAAGCTTTGCTGTAATTAATAAAATGAAAAATGCGACTACCGATCTAATGATTATTTCTACCCAACCTGGTATGTTCATGAGACCCTCCTTTCTTTAGTTAAAGAGGTATAGTTAAAACCCTTTATATTGCGGTTCTTCAAACTCTATTTCACCAACTCTTGCTTCCATTTGTTGAATGACTTTACGGGTTTTCAAACAAGTCTCATGAAAGATTTGACTTGCCTCTTTTTCCTCTGTCTTTAGGGCTAGACTGTTTAAGTTTGCTTCGATACTTTTTAAACTAGCTAGACATTGTTTAACTTGTGATCCCACTGTCATAGTCTTCACTCCTTATCCTTTTGGCTTGAAAATTAGTGAAGCAATAAAGCCAAAAATAATTGCTGCAGATATACCTGCACTTGTTACTTCAAATATACCTGTAATCACACCGACAAGCCCACTTCGCTCTGCCTCTGCCATCGCCCCATGAACGAGTGCATTACCGAATGAGGTGATTGGGATTGTCGCTCCTGCGCCTGCAAAATCAATCAGTGGTTCATATAGACCAAAGCCGTCTAGTATTGCACCACTAACTACTAATGTGCTCATCGTATGGGCTGGTGTTAGCTTCATGACATCCATCAACACTTGTCCAATCACGCAGATAATCCCACCGACAACAAAAGCCCAAAAAAAGATCATTTCAGTCCACCTCCAACTTCAATAGAAACAGCGTGAGCGATACAAGGGATTGTTTCATTTTGTTGAAACGATAACGGGGAAAGTAAAGCTCCAGTTGCTACTACTAACATCCGCTTAATTTCCCCTTGTTTCATACGATTAAGTAGATGGCCATACGTCACTCCAGCAGAACAACCGCACCCACTTCCCCCCGCAAACACCGGTTGGTCCTCATTATAAATAAGTAAACCACAATCTTGAAAGCGTTCTTTATTAATAGATATTCTATGCTTTTTAAATAAGTCGACGGCAATTTCACGGCCAATTTCCCCTAAATCACCTGTGAAAATGTAATCATAATAGGAAGCGTCAATATTCCTGTCTTTCAAATGAGCTTCAATCGTATCAACCGCAGCCGGAGCCATTGCCGCCCCCATATTGAATGGATCACTCATACCCATATCGATCACTTTACCTAACGTAGCGGATGTAACGACGGGACCTTCACCTTCGGTACTTACAATTGCAGCGCCAGCGGCTGTCACAGTCCATTGCGCGGTTGGTGGTTTTTGACCGCCATATTCTGTCGGATAACGAAATTGTTTTTCAGTAGCTGTATTATGGCTTGCTGTTCCTGCTAATACATTTTTTCCAAACTTGCTATCTACGATTAAAGCTGCTAATGCTAAACCTTCCATTGAAGTTGAGCAAGCGCCAAATAATCCTACGTGTGGTGCACTTAGCGATCTACTTGCAAAGCTTGTCGGTGTAATTTGATTAATTAAATCGCCAGCTAAAATAAAATCGATGTCCTGTTTTGTTAAACCTGCCTTCTCGACAGCCTTTGTACAAGCTTCTTCAAACATCACCTTTTGTGCCTTTTCATAAGAATCTTGTCCAAGCCAAAGGTCACCGTGAATCGTATCAAAATCATTTGCGAGTTTACCTTTGCCTTCAAAAGGACCACAGATTGTCCCGGTTGCAACTATTTTTGGGTTGTTCTCAAAAAGCCACGTTCGATGTCCTAACTGCATTTTACAATCCACCCCATTGCACAATAATCGTTTTAATAATAGCGATAACAAAGGCTGCAAACGTACCGAAAACGATAACAGAACCTGCTAATTTAAACATATTACCGCCGACACCAAGTACATAACCTTCGGATCTGTGTTCAATCGCCGCTGAGGCAACTGAGTTAGCAAAGCCTGTAACCGGCACTGCACTACCAGCCCCAGCAAATTGTCCAATACGGTCGTAGACACCAAAACCTGTTAATAAAACCGCAACAAAAATCATTGTAGCAACAGTTGGATTACCTGCCGTTCGTTCGTTAAATTCAAAAAAGTGAACATAAAATGTCTGGACGAACTGTCCGATGAAACAAATAAATCCACCAACCAAAAAAGCTTTTAGACAATTTTTAAGTATTGGTCGAGGGATTTCGCGCTTTTTGGCTAAACTATGGTATTCTTGTTGAACTGGTGTTAAGTTCTTCTTTTTCTGATCTGACATTCTCCCACCCCTTTGAATTATTAACCCTTCATAAAGTCCTCAATTTTTATCCACTGTTTTTCAACATCTGCTACTTCTACCTTATTGTTATTTATTTGTTGTTCTAACTTTTCTAACTCGAGAAATACTTTTTTATCAGTTGATACATGGACCTTTGCATCAGGGAAGCGTTTTTTTACTTTGTCATGAGCTTCTTTACGTATCCGGTCTAAAAAAAACCGATCAAATTGCTTAACACTGACAGCGATATAAATGTCTTCTTTAAATGTAGCTCCCCTTACTGCAATAACTTCATCCATAGATAGAACAATTTGTTTTGCTTCATCAGCCTTTGTTTGGTCAATGACTTTATTTGCCCCGATATAAAGAGGCTTAACTTCTCCTTGCCCAGCCATATTACAGCCTGGTAAAAAAAGAAGGGAAATAAGGAAAAGGACAATTACCCTACTCATCTAATCATTCCAATCTTTAGTTGTTAGTGGTTCTTACTATGTTAGTTTTTTACAAAATGATATTTTTATGTAATATTAAAAAAAGAGGTGACATAGCTCTTCAGAAGTTTGACTATCTAAAAGCCTAATTCCACCTCTTTTCTTGCTTAATTTTTGTATTGAGGCTCTTCTTGTTCCATTTCCTGTACTCTTGGTGATAAAGTGTCTACAATCATTTGTGTTTGTTGGGCACAATTTTGATACATTTGTTTCGCTTGTTGATTATCTGTTTGTAGTGCGAATGTCTCAAAACTTGCTTGAGCACTCTTTAATCCTGCTAGTGTTTGTTTTACTTGCGCTGCTACCGTCATTAAATACTACCTCCTATTTTTTGTATTTCATGTATCAGTTCATATCTTGTTTTTTAATTGCTAAATTATCCTGTTAATTTTTTTCAATTGGGTAATTAATTTCTATAAAGGTTGATTTTTGATAAAAGTTTAGTTAATTCAAATTCCAGGAGGTTAAAAATGACGAGCTTTCAGCTTATAATCATTGGCTTAATTTCCGTCACATTTGTCGCAGTTATAAGCCAACTACTACTTTCAAGAAAGCTTTTTAAGGAATTAAACTATCTTAAAAGCTTATCTAGTAAAGAACCATTAAATAATGAAAATTTGAAAGACGAACTTACTGCAACGCTACTATTAAAAATGTTTGCAATCCGCAATGCTGTCCAAAAACAAGGAACAAACATTCATGTAAAAGTAATCGAAAATGCACCTAAAGAAATTGGGATTGATGCACAATTACTCAAAAAATACTTCTCTAATCAAAACATTGCCATAATAAATGAATATTGGCAGCTTTTTGATGATTACTTAAACAACTACTGGGTTGCTAAAAATGGAAAATTCAAAACCGTTTTTTCAGGTGTAATAGAGAAGAAAAGCGGAGATGTCGGGGAACTAATGCGTGGTTCAGAACAACTTGTTTTAAAACTAGATCAACTTCTTGAGGATTTTCAAAAACTAAATCACTCTTAACCTAATAAGAGCTGTCCAATAAGGAAGTATCAGTCAACTCATCTACTAGAAATAGAGCGTGTACAAACACTTCTATTCCAAGCTTCAATTCGAGGGGATCATACACTTATGGTATAGTCTCTTTTTTTTATACCATTCAATGAGTAATAACCTTTGTTTCCGAACAAAATAAAAAACAATGGATTTAGGGAAAATTGACTTTTTTCAAAGAGTCAAAATCTTTCGGACAGAAAAGGAGTTATTTATTGATGAAAAAATTAATTTTTCTCTTAGTCATTTTTTTACTACTATTTTCAGCATGCCAAGCGTCTCCTGAAAACAATGCCTCAATTAAAGGTCTTGAAAAAAACGGTAAAGATCCACATAAGAAAGTCATTTTAGTAATGATCGATTCGATGACAGGTTCGGTCATTGATCGTACAAAGGAAAAGGGGACAATCCCTTCATTGCAATTCTTAATGGAAAACGGCCAGTATTACAATGACTTAGTAGCTCCGTTCCCATCGATGTCTGTAGTAATTGAAAGTACGTTGCTAACGGGACAAATGGCTGATGGCCATAAAATTCCGGGTCTAAATTGGTATAACAAAGCTGAAGATCGCTATGTCGATTATGGAACATCTATCGAGAAAACCCTTAAGCTAGGTCCTAAACAATCAATTGAAGACTCTTTATATCATTTGAATAATACTCATTTGAGTCAAAATGTAGCAACTATATTTGAAGAATTGCATAATAAGGGCTACACAACTGGTTCAGTCAATTTTATCGTTTATCGTGGTCATAAATCTCATCCTGTTAATATCCCACCTATATTTCATGAAGTATTAGACTTACCTGAGGCTATGCATACTAATGGGCCAGATCTTTTAGCTTTCGGACAGTTAGTAAAGCCAAAAGCATTAAAAAATAAACGAATGCCAGAATCAGTCTTCCGTAAACTTGGTTTAAATGATGAATATTCAGTAGAAGCAACCAAAGCATTAATCAAGGCAGGAGAACAACCTGATTTTTTAACTGTATTTTTACCTGATTTTGATCGAGATGCACATGAACATAGTATTCATTATTTAAAAGGCTTTGAAAAAGCCGAAACTTTTTTTCAGGAAATTCTAAACAGTTATGATAGTTGGGACAAAGCACTCGAAGAAAATATATTCATTGTTATGGGGGATCATGGTCAAGACAAGCTTTTGGATAACGATGAACAATTAACCATTGATTTAGAACAAATCTATGAGGGTTTTGCTGTAGCTCCATTAGGGGAAAAAGTAAGTGAATACGAGTTAGCATTTGCAAATAATCATCGTATGTCATACGTATATGCTCCTAACAACCCTAGCGCCTTGCCGCAATTAGCTGAATTGGCTATGGTCGATCATCGCATTGCTCTTGCTAGTTGGGTTGAGGGCGATTGGATATACGTTACATCTCCAAATTCGAGCTCTTATTTCCGCTTTAAGCCAGGTAATAGCTACCGAGACCGTTATGATCAAGGCTGGGAGATTGAAGGTGATGAAAAGATCGTCTCACTAAAAATTGAAAAGGACAAATTGAGCTATGTTGACTATCCAGATGTGTTAAATCAGTTGCAATCTGCTTTATATAGTCACGACATACCAACCTTAGTTTTGGCTGCGAAACCAAGCTATCAATTTTATTCAGAAGGGGCCCCAGTTCATGAAGCTGGTGGCGAACATGGTGGCATTCATGCCAATGATACACTTGCAGCTCTCATAATAGCTGGTACAGATAAGAAGCCAAATAAATTACGAATCGTCGATTTAAAAGAATATATCCTAGATTTAATTGAAAACTAGATAATCGAAAGGGGCGGCTTTAATAAGCCGCCCCACTCAATTAAAATGGTTGCCATTGGACTTGTTTAGCAGTTGTAAAGCGCTTATTTGCATGGATCCAATTAACGACATTCCACCAATTATCCACATATAAATCACGGTTATTTTTATACTGTAAATAATAGGCATGTTCCCAAACGTCTAAAGGTAATATTGGAATGACATCCCATTGACTCAAGTTTTGATGTTTTTCTGCTTGTAAAATTTCTAACCTTCTAGCCCGTGGTGCCCAGACTAAAATCGCCCAACC